>CAZDMY010000285.1:0-3671 GCA_964506405.1 uncultured Dehalococcoidia bacterium
GAGCATATCCGAGGCGTAATACATATTGTGAATTTCTTCAGGATCAATGTGCCCCGTAAATATAATGCTTCCTTTATACTCAGCAGCACATTTCTCCAATTCCGAACGATATTCTCCTTCGCCTACTATTAAAAGAACGATATCCCGGCCTCCTTCCCTCAGCTTACCAACAGCTTTAATTAAATCCTGTATACCCTTCTCAATATCGAGCCTGCCACAGTACAATGCAACAGTAGTGTCAGTTGTTATTCCGTGTTTTTCTCGGATACTTTCCCTGTTTTTCTTCCCCATTGCTTCCCTGGAAAAATAAGCGTCTACATCGACTGTTAGAAATTGATTGAAAATCATATTGTCTGTAACGCCAAACCGTTGACAGTATCGCTTTCCAGTGGTTCCACTGGCAAAATAGGCACACGCACCTCTGAAAAGAAACCGCTGGATTGCTGTAAGAAGCCGGCTTCTTTTCCGTTCAAGTGTTTTCGGAGGAACCCCGTCAATTGCCAGAACATATGGCCTTCTTATCATTTTAAGAGCGACAATTGCCATCATTGCTGTAGGAAAGGCGTATCCCCCTATAATGAAAAGTTTAAAATTCATACGTAGAATTTTCAGTATTCCCGGGTTGAAATAATAACCCTTATAAGTAACTCCCCTTAAAAACCTCTCTTTGATGGAATTACATGAACTAACTTTCCAGTAACGCCCCTTTTTTGTACGGGCACAGTATATAACCTCAATATCGTACTCGCCCGATCCGGCTATATGCTCCCACTGAGCATTACGATACGGTGTTGGTATATTGGTAACGATAGCGATACGTCTCAATATTCGTTTCCATCAAACATACTTGCCTTAGAGTCTGGCAGTTTGGCAGGGCTCTTTCTCGGTTTCTTTTTTTCCTCGTTAAGAGTTGACCATATTCGAATTACCGGTTGTTGCGCTACAAATAATAGTTTCGTTGAAGGAAACCATGTTTTCACGTCTATCCATACCGATAACGATGTTTTCCAGTAATTCCCCCTCTACTCCATCGGTGATCTTATTTTCTTCACCGTAAAGTGGATGAACAACCAACTCAAATGATTCCAATTTCTCAACATTATCGATACGTTGCGTCACATATCTGTAATCCTCTATCGTTCCAAAATACCTGGTGCGGGCCAGGCCTTCATGCCGCAATTTCCGGTTGAAAGCGTTCTTATAAAATCTTTTTAGTAAGCCCAGGTTGGGCCCACAATTCCGTGATAGCCTCAAAAAGGGTATTTTTTGCTCATGGAGTATCGGGATCAAGACGGAAGCAATTGCCCACTGGTTATGAATATGATAATGGGAATCCATATGCGTCAACGGAAGTCCATTCTCCCGGCACTTCGCAATCTGCGCCCGGATCTCCTCCGCCAAAACTCGCTTTTCCTTATGACCTAAGTAAAATGTCGGTTTGGCCTGGGAAAAACTCAATTGCCCTTCTTCGTCACAGAATTTATCGATTCTCTTTATCTTTTCTGTGAGCGGGAATCCATCGGCTAAAACAAGATGCATACCCACGTGGTCCAACAGCTTATGGGCATGTGCCATTTGACATGCTTCGTCAAATCCAGGCATGTTCGGCATGATGGTAGTGCTCGAGCATAAACCCTCTTTCAGACTTTGCAGAATGGCCTGATTCGTCTGAGCGTCTTTGCCAAAATCATCGGCATTTATTATTAAGAGCATTTCGTATGATTACTACCATTGATTACTTTTGAGATTTTATCTTTTTCAGTTTACGTTTCAAATCCTGCCTCGTATCTGCCTTATAAATGTTTTTTGCCAGCCTTTCCTTCATCATCATTAAAACATCCGGCCGATCATCCGCCAGATTATGCAGTTCGTCCGGATCGTTTACTATGTTATACAACTCCAGTTTTCCATCCCCTGTGTACCAGGCTCGGACATTCTCCGGTATATTATTCAATATTTCCACTGGTTCGATATACTTCCATTCAGCCGTGCGAATCATCCTGAAACGACTGCCATAAGCCTCGGCCACTACCTCTTCCCTCGTCTTATCCGGGAGTATGTTACCATCTATATCCCCTGGAATTTCCAGCCCGAGGAAATCCAGTATTGTGGGCATCAGATCTGTATGCTGTACCAAGCCGTGGATGCGTGCTCCAGACTTGCCGGGATACCAGAGGACCAGCGGAACCTTTATTGAAGTATCGAACAAACTGGCGTTATCGAAGTAGATGCCATGTTCTCCGAAATTGTGTCCGTGATCGGCCGTTATCACTATCATGGTTTGATCCATCAGCCCTTTTGATTTCAAATGCGCGATCAACCGGCCAATTTGACTGTCCACCCAGTGTATCGCACCATCGTAATCCCTTTTCGTATCGTTCAAGGTCACATGTTTACCTGATTGAAAAGCAGCATATTCTCCACCCGCCTGTTGTTTCATTCCCGACTTGAAGACCTCACTTAGTGGGATATCGTCTTCATCATGCGGGAACAAATCAGCATGTTCCTTCGGCGGTGAATATGGCGGATGTACATCCCAGTAATGAATAAATTCAAAAAAATTACTGTCACCAGATGTGTCGATCTGCCGAATCGCCTCTTCAGTCACTTTCTCGCAATTATCCCTGGTATCGCCCGATCCCCTCAACCTCGCATACGCTTTTTTCAGGGTTGGGTAACGCGTTAGTAGCTTGACTGCTACCTCCTTGATTCTTTCCTTTGATGCTGTATTCTGTTTTTCCTGAATTCCATAATAGTAATCAAAACCGCGTTTATGCCACCGCCCCAGCCAATCAATCGCAATCGTGCGATACCCTCTTGTTTGCAGTATCTCCTGAAGAAACACAGTCCGGCTTTTACTCAAACCCGCCATGTTTTCTTTGGTAGATGAGAAGCCGTGAAATAAAACTCCGTGTTCCAGCGGATGCTTCCCCGATAGTATGGTCGTTAAAGAAATATCGGTATAATTGGCCTGAGCAAAGCAGTTTTCAAATACCAGGGATTCTAAGACGAGTTTATCAATATTGGGCGTTGTATGTTTCGGGTATCCATAGCAGCCCACATGACTGAACCTTAGGGCATCGATTATGATAACAATCACATTCATATAGCTTCTCCCGGTTGACTATCTCTATCTGCCATATTATCTCATCTTCGATTGCGATTCTCTAAACTCTCGCTGCTCGACGAAGTCTTCGCAATCTTCCTTCCAGTTTCTGCTTTTCCGACCCAGCCCATGACAAATCAAACTTGCCGACCATTTCCTGCAACGAGGGAAGTTGGTTAACCCCTTTAACCATAAACCACGGAATCTCGATTAGTAAAGGGGCCTTCATTCCCCTGTAATGAGAGAATCGCCCGCCTTCGCCAAGTAATTCCCCGTGGTCAGCAGTAATGACAATCCGGGCTTCTTGATTATTCCGAAGAACCTCCCGGCAAAGCCGGGCAACATACCACAGCACCACCTCCAGGTTTTCGGTATAAGCCTCTCTCAAACCCGCAATTCCGTACTTACGCCGAATTACGTCCATGGGATTTGCCGGTGGCAACCGCAATTTTTCCCTTACTATCCACGGGTTCTTTACAACCTGCGCCTTGAATAGAATGAAACTGAAATAATTTATCATCTTCTCACGCCATAATCCGTGCTGATGCCCCTGCAATCCCAATAA
>CAZDMY010000286.1:0-3645 GCA_964506405.1 uncultured Dehalococcoidia bacterium
CCCGCACTGCGCCCCCGGCCGGTTTACCCGGCCGGAGCGAAAGTTCAAAAGCTACCCGGCCGTCCTCCTTGCGTCCGCCCCCGGTGGGCTTGTCCCACCGGAGCGAAAGTTCACAAGCTACCCCGAGCCCATCCCCTCCGCCCTCGCCCCCGGCCGGTTCACCCGGCCGGAGCGAAAGTTCAAAAGCTACACCTCCGATAATCACAAACCACCTCCCCGTTTGGAGGAGGTAGGTTGGGGTCAAATTTGTCTATGTGTTTTCCCAATTTGGTACGCGTACTGGATATATTTAACTGGGCCTGAAAAGCAAGCAATAAGAGTGGAGAATTATTCACCACTTTATTTTCTTTGGCATTCCAGTCTGCAACCAGGAAAATAACTCGGTAAATACAGCAATAACAGTTTCATCATTAAGGGTAGTAAATAACCGGCTGGCGATTTCTGCATTTGAGAATTTCGGGAATGCGAATCAGCGGATCTTGGAATAGAAGATAAACATTCCAACCCTAAGCATTCCTAGAATCCCGAAGAAGAATCCCGAAGAATGGTTTTGCGCAAGATCGGCATATTTGATATTCTATTTCCATAGAACCTGCCCTGCATATCTCTCGTCGAAATTGTTTGGCGCACAACGAGTAGTTTGAGTGGAAGTTGAATATTCCTTAACTCGTTCCACGATTATCACGGCCCGCAGCACTCAATTACATTGTTGGAATATCTATCTATGAACTCGCGGCTACCTACGCCACAGGAAATTGAAGAGTTAGTCTCGTTTCTCCCGCGATTGTATGCGGACGGACTTACTCCAATCAAAAGATGGGTCGGAGGAACCAAGGATGAAAACGGGGTAATTATCCTATCCTGGCCCGAATACGAAAAAGTAGTCGAGGAGTTCTTCCAAGTGGCCTCAAGGGATTGCTGGATCGACTATGCCTATAGTCCTGAAGATTCCGGTAGGATGATTGAGAATGACGATTGTATCAAGGCCGCCGATCTCGCGCAGACTAAAACAATGTTGACTTTCTGTGTTCGTGGAGAGCGTTTCTGTGACGGTCACTGGGGGGCGATGATAGAACGGGGCCATATTCGTCGATTGCTTAAGCGTCTTGCCGAACTTAGGTCGGCAATGGCCTGAAAAGCCCTGCGCAGGGCGGCTTTTCCCCGGTATTCCCTCGCAGCCAGTATACGCTTTGGCGTTTAACAACTATGGATTAAGGAGGCGGTGTATGCCCACAGAAATAAAACTATGGCAAATCGACGGGAAACGGCCTGTCCTGGTCTCTCAAGAAAAGTTGGACCTGGAATCCCGTATCGAAGATTGGATCCGGGAGGATATCGGGTTAATCAGTGATGATCTTCTTGTCATCGGTCAACAGGTCCCCACGGATTATGGCGGATCCATAGATCTGCTGGCCATTGACCAGGTCGGCAATCTGGTAGTCCTGGAACTGAAAAGGGACAAGACTCCGCGGGATATAGTTGCGCAGGTTCTAGACTATGCATCTTGTGTTGAAGGTTTCAGCCACGATAAGATCGAGGAAATGGCCAACGGTTTCCTCAACGGCAAGACTTTTGAGCAAGCCTTTCGAGAAAAATTCCAAACCGATCTTCCCGATGTCCTCAATGAGAGGCATCGAATGTATGTGGTCGCCTCCTGTCTCGACTCGGCGACCGAAAGAATCGTAAAGTACCTATCCGAGACCCACGATGTTGACATCAATGTTGCCACATTCGCATATTTCAAAACTCCTGATGGAGAAATGCTCGGACGTTCACTGCTGCTTGATGAGACAGAAGTGCAAACTCGGGCCGAGAGTAAATCCAAACGCAAGCCTCCTCGTTCGTTGGAAGAATTTCGCCAAATTGCCCAGCAACAGGGTGTCTTGGATCTTTACGATAAAGCACTTTCTGAACTTTGCCCTCTCTTTGACGGATTAAACCGAAGCCTTTCTAACGTTGCCCTGATCGGTTATATGGGAGAAAACAAAACAAGAAACGTCATTCTGAGCATTTATCCTGAGTTGAGCTCAAGTACAAATGGATTGTTAATCATCAACTATCTCAATCGGCTGTCCAAATATTTCAGCTTGCCTGAGAATGAGGTTCAGACTCTGCTTGGACCACCAGTAGAGAATGCTCCGAGATATGTTCAGAATTACGGGCAGGAAACAACCTTCTTCCTTGATGAGCGACGTCTCGATGGCTTGATCGATCTCTTGAAAAAAGCTAAGCAACCCGATTGACCGAACAAAGGAATATTCAATTATTGGCTTCGCGTACCTATTACCCGTCGTGTGGCACCAAAACCACCGAAGCAACTGGACAGACTGCAAGACTTGCAAACTATGCGTCCACTTGGAACAACAAAGTGGGTTCGCACCCATTGGGGATGGGACTACAAGACCCATAAATGGGAGTGGGTGCTTGGCCATTGAAGTAAATAGCTAAATTCAAATACAATTGTGTTTTAACCCTTCGCTACAGCTGCCCCCTCGAAAACCGCGTTGCGGTTTTCGGCAGCTGAGCTTATCGTTGGGGGCCGAAGGAGGTGATGCCATTAGTTGGATTGGGAGTGAGTTCGATATGACAGTCAAATCAAGCAGAAGTCAATGGTAGATGATTTGAAAAGGAAGACCCCGGAGGACCCGACGAAGATCAACGTGAATCAACCGTGGGAACTCGATTACTGGGCGAACAAGCTTGGAGTCACGACTCAAAGACTGATCGCGGCGGTTAAGGCTGTTGGCCCGATGGTGGCCGCCATCAAGCGTTATCTCGGAGTATAAGGAGGAGAGTATGTCAACTACTGGAGAAAAGCCCGGGAAAGGTACATACACCTGCGTCAAGTGCGGAGAGACTGTGACGCTGGATGATTATACGGATACTTTGCCGCCATGTCCTCGTTGCCAAGGCACTGAATATCGTCCGTAGCATCCAACAATGGCTGGAACCGACCTCGGGGCCGCGGTGTGCCCTCTCGTCGGTTCAGCCAAAGCGTTCTCCGGACGCTGCGCGTGCCACGACCGGCGCGGCGGATGACCATTTGCCTGTTTTCGGCTGCTGAGCGCACTCGAACTGGCGGGTGCTGCGAACGTCCGTTGAGGCGAGAAAGCTCGCCTCCTCTCCCGCCGCTGGTTCGCAGCACCGTTGGCTTGGAAGGTGACCGAGTGAATGACGATGTCAACTGACGCAATCATCTTGACGATCCTGGGCGTTGCGGCCAGCGCTTGGATCCTGTTTCATATAATCCCAAGGTACATACGATACAGGAAATGTGAAGCAGCAGCAGAGCGAAAGAGTGCTGAGGAGCGGGCGAAGAAGGCCGCGGCGGTGCGGCAAGAAGATGAGCGAAAGGCCAGACTTTTCGAGCGAGATGGCGAGGTCGATCCTATTTTGCGAGAGATTCTGATCGCTAAACTGGATCTTCAACGCCTGCTTGCGGCCATCGACGAGTTCGACATCAGCGATGACCAAACCACGCAACTACAGAGGTGGCGTTGCCGACACGATGCTGTAATGGACTTCCACGTATTCAAGGAAATCGCCGAGTACTTCCCCGAGCCCGAAGAGAGGGAACCGATCCTGTTGAAGGATGAGGTCGAGCAACTTCTCGAAGAGCATTGCGACGCGCAAACTTGTCTCGGG
>CAZDMY010000287.1:0-3638 GCA_964506405.1 uncultured Dehalococcoidia bacterium
GGGCCAGTATTTTCAAAAAAACAAGTCAAAAAAATAAAGGAATTTGGCAAGTGGATCAATGAGAATTACTCCAAAGGTTTTCAGGACGTAGGCACAGCCGGCGGTGTAATGGGGCTTAACGAAGGCGGCGGATTGCCCATCCGTAACTTTCAGGAAGGCCAGTTTGAAGGCGCAGAAGCCATTTCAGGTCAGACCATGCGGGATACAATATTGATCGACAGAGGCACATGCTATGCCTGTCCGGTTAAGTGCAAACGTATAGTGAAGGTGGATGAGCCTTATGAAGTAGACCCTATATACGGTGGTCCGGAATATGAAACTATAGGCTCTCTGGGATCAAACTGCGGGATCGATAATCTCGCCGCCATCGCCAAGGGAAATGAGCTTTGCAACGCTTATTCTCTGGACACAATCGGCGTTGGCACAACTATCGCCTTTGCTATGGAATGTTTTGAAAATGGCATTATAACTGAAAAAGACACCGACGGTATAGAGCTTAGGTTTGGCAACGCCGATGCTATGATAAAAATGGTAGAGATGATCGCCAGACGTCAGGGGATAGGCGATCTGTTGGCTGAAGGTTGTTATCGGGCATCCCAGAAGCTAGGCAAAGACGCTGAAAAATTTGCCATGCACGTTAAAGGTCAGGAATTCCCCATGCACGAACCAAGATATAAGCAGGGGATGGGGCTTGGTTATGCCGTATCGCCTACCGGCGCAGACCACATGCAGTCTATACATGACGCCGGCGAGGGCAAACATCCGGGAGGATTACTGAGTCTTGGTATACTGGAAGGTTTGCCGGGGAAAGACCTGAGTCCCGGTAAAGTAAGGATGTTTACATATCAACAGCACTGGAACAGCTTCCGCAACTGCGCGGGAATGTGTGTGTTCCTTCCTTACAGTTACAACCAGATGCCTGAGATAATTCAGGCCATGACCGGGTGGGATGTCACCAACTGGGAACTTATGAAAGCCGGTGAACGCGGAACCAGCATGACCAGAGCTTATAATGTGCGGGAAGGTTTAACGAAAAAAGACGACGTATTCCCGGATCGCATATATAAAGCCTTTCCAACCGGGCCCCTGGCCGGTGTTGAATACGGTGAAGAAAGATTAAGCGACGCTGTCAGCGTATATTATGATATGATGGGATGGGATAGAGAAACGGGTAAACCCACAAGAGGAAAGCTTCAGGAATTGGGCATTGAGTGGGTAGCAGATATGCTGTAAAAGGAGAGGACAACTTATGAAAGTTCGGAATAGTCTGGATCAATTATGCGTAAATACTATTAAAACTCTGGCAATAGATGCAGTGCAAAAAGCAGACTCAGGACATCCCGGAGCGCCTATGGGTCTTGCCCCTATTGCTTATACTCTCTGGACGAGATTTCTTAAACACAACCCCCAAAACCCTGACTGGCATAATCGAGATCGTTTCGTTTTATCAGCGGGTCATGCCTCAATGCTGCTCTACAGCCTTTTGCATCTTACCGGCTATGACCTGCCGCTGGAGCAGTTAAAACAGTTCCGCCAGTGGGAAAGCAAAACCCCAGGGCATCCGGAATACGACCTTACACCCGGGGTTGAGACCACCACAGGCCCTTTGGGTCAGGGTTTATCTAATTCAGTGGGCATGGCCATCGCTGAAAGATGGCTGGCTGAATACTTCAACAAGCCCGGTTATGAAATAGTAGACCACTACACCTATGTAATAGCCAGTGATGGAGATATGATGGAAGGTATAACCAGCGAAGCATCCTCTCTGGCTGGTCATCTCGGTCTATCCAAGCTTATAGTTATGTATGACGATAACAGGATCAGCATTGAAGGCAGCACCGATCTGGCCTTCAGTGAAAGCGTAAGAGATCGATATGAGGCCTATGACTGGCATGTTCAGAGTATAGACGAAGACGCGGATATGGATGATGTGGCAGAAGCCATAAAAGCTGCCCAGGATGAGAAAGATCGACCTTCTGTAATTATTATTCATACCCATATTGCCGATGGTAGCCCTAATATGCAGGATTCAGCCGATGCTCATGGTTCACCCCTGGGGGAAGAGGAAATATTGTTGACAAAGAAAAACATAGGCTGGCCCACAGAGGAGACCTTTTTTATTCCCGAAGAAGCGTTGAACAAATTCCGGCAGGCCATCCAGAAGGGTGAAGAAGAAGAAGCCAAATGGAGCATGATGTTTGACGCATACACCAAAGACTATCCGGAACTCGCAAAAGAATGGAATATGTTCATGGAAAGGGAACTGCCGGAGGATTGGGAAGAATCTCTCCCGGTTTTTTCCGGTGATGACAAACCCGACGCCACCAGGTCTCGTTCAGGAAAAGTCCTTAATGCCATAGCGCCGGTTATTCCAAATCTTGTGGGCGGTTCGGCTGACTTAGCGCCTTCAACCAAGACATATCTTGACGATTTTGAAAGCATAAGCAGAGGCAAATTCGATGGACGCAATCTTCACTTTGGAGTCCGGGAACATGCAATGGGGGCGATAGTCAACGGAATGGCTTTGCATGGTGGGCTTATTCCCTATGGTGCAACATTTCTGGTATTCTCCGACTACATGCGACCAACCCTGCGTCTGGCGGCAATAATGGAAATACCGTCCATATTTGTCTTTACTCACGACAGCATCGGAGTTGGTGAAGACGGCCCCACGCATCAGCCAGTTGAGCATTTTGCAGCTTTAAGGGCTATCCCCAACTTGTTGTTCATCCGTCCAGCCGACGGAAACGAAACGGCCATGGCATGGAAGGTAGCTCTGGAAAGCAAAGATCGACCCCCCCTGTTTGAAACGGACTGTACGTTCACGACCCTGTTCTACCCGGACGCGGAAAACGGATCCATTCTGCCCTCGCTGCGCGCCGGGGCATTCCGGATCGGCCTGGAGGATGCCACGGCGACCGAGGCGTTGAGGATGCGCGCCCGGGATCGGGGACGGTTCGAGGACATCGACGCCGCGCTCCGTGAAGCGTGGTCCGCGATCACGATGGATTCCGGCCAGGCGGCGTTCGACGCGTACCGGGAGACCCTCGACCGGCTCTGGACGGGATTGCAGTAGCAGGGCGGATGGAGCCCGTGATCTCGGTCGGCCTCAGCCGCCTCGGTATTGGCGATAGATCTCGCGCACTTTCCAGTAGGCCTGTTTCGGCCGGCGGAAGCGGTCGACGATCCCCTTGTTGTTGAACGTGCCGGGACGGCCGGCGAAGTAGGCGTCGGCGGTGCGGATGTCGGCGAATTGCCACAGGAAGACGCCGCTGACGCGCCGATCGTCGAGAATGGCCCTCAGGTTTCTTTCCACGATCCCGGCCTGGGTGTTCTCGGACCACTTGCGGTTTTCAAACCCTCGGTCGCCGGCGATGGCTCCCGCGCCGGTTTCGGTGACGAGGAGCGGCTTGTCGGCGTGGCCGTCCGACCGCAGGCGTTTGCGCACGCGGTCGATGACTTCCGGCCATTCCGGTCGGCTCTTGTCCGTGTACCATCCCGGGTAGGCATTGAGGGCCACGAGGTCGAGCGGGCCGTAGCCCTTGTCGAAGCGGTGCTCGCGGCCGCTGGACCATCGCAGGCTGCCGTCCGGCGCCAGACAGGTCAGTTGCCCGTTGCCCCGGATGTAGTAGAGGTGG
>CAZDMY010000288.1:0-3629 GCA_964506405.1 uncultured Dehalococcoidia bacterium
GGGCACAGGCTGTGGGCTTCTCGAAGTGGCATCCCGAGCCGGATGCCACAGGCGATCGCCTCCTCGGAGGCATCGAAAACGGGCTTTCGTTCATTCGGGTATCCGCCGATGACCACCGGCTTCCCCGCCAGGCCCGGATTTGCCCGGCGTTCAACCTGAAGGGGAAAATGGGGAAAAAAGAAGGCGATGATCCTCATGATAGATTCCCTTACCCGCCGGTTAGCGGACTTTTCTGATAACGGCAAGAAGCTTGCCCTGGACCTGGACATTCTCAACCGGGGTGATGATGGGGCTCATCAGGGGATTGGCGGGCTGCAGGCGAACATGCCCCTGTTCAAACCGGATTTGCTTAAAGGTCACTTCCTCTTCATCTTTGAGCCAGACGGCTACCATATCGCCATCGCTGGCCGTTTGAGCCGGTTCCATGATCACAGTGTCACCATCCCCAATAAGGGCATCGATCATCGATGTGCCCTTCACCTGCAAGGCAAAAACCCCCTGCTTGCTCTCGATCAGGCCCTCCGGGAGGATAAGGATATCTTCAGGGACCGTTATCCAGTTGCCCGATTCAGGAACAGGGATGGGTTTGCCGGCGGCAATCGTTCCCAGGAGAGGGACGGAGGTGAACCCTTCCTTAGCTTTAACTCGACTTTCCGCAAGCCGGATACTGCGGGAGATATCGGGATCCCGCCGGATGTGGCCCTGACGCTCCAGCGTGTTCAGGTGATTCTGCACCACGGCAGGCGAGGAGATGGCACACCCCTCCATGATCTCCCGCACCGAGGGCGAGTAGCCTTTTTCCTCGATGAACTCGCGGATAAAGCTCAGAACCTGTTGCCTTCTGAGAGAATACCGGGCCATAAGAAATGCCTTTAGTTCATAAGTATAGAACAAATGTACTAAAATTTCATTGATTTGTCAAGAGGTGAGGGGGGATTATTTCCCGGCGTTAAGCCGCCTGAATATCTTGAGCGCGGTGTTGAAGGCAGGAAAGCGCTGAACGTCTCGTTTGAGCTCGAGGTAACTTTTTTCTCCGCGAAGTACAGAGCAGGCAGCATCCCATACTCGCTTTTCTCGAATCACCAGGTTCATACCCAGGGTGGGGGCAACCGTGAGAATCTTTGCCGCTTTTGCCGCTATTTCCAGTTCAGGCGTGATCTCTTTATCGATTTCCAGTTGATAGCCGGTCAAATCAGGTGTATTCCCCTGAAGATACTCGGCGATTACCGGGGCCGCGATCCGGGCGCTTTTGATCGCATAGTAAATGCCTTCGCCCGTGAGTGGATCGCAGAGCCCGGCCGCATCGCCCAGGAGCATCACCCGGTCTTGTTGAAGCGGACTTCGCCCTCTGCGCATGGATATCGAATGTGCTTGCCTGCGGGTTTCCTCATATGTGCCGAGCTTCAGTGAATCGATGAAACGCCGGTAGTAGGGTTTCAAATTCCCTGCCTGGCTGACAGGGCCGCACACACCGATGGACAGGTGATCTTTCTTGGGGAACACCCATCCATATCCGCCGGCGACGTTGCCCAGATCCAACCTGATCGTTGAATCCCAGCTGGCCCGCACTTTCTCCGGCACAATTACTTCACCCTCGATTCCGATAGCGTAAGGAGCGATGTGCTGATTCAATGCTGTATGCCTGGCCACGACGCTTCGGACTCCGTCTGCACCGGCCACGACCTGTCCGGTAAACACGCAATCCCGGGCACGGACGTTTATGTAGCCGGGAAGCATGTCAATCGCATCAACCGGGTGTCCATCGAAGACAACGGCCCCGGCCTGCTGTGCTTTCTGAATCAGAAAATGGTCGAACAGGTCGCGCATGACGGTATAAATCAATGGCCGGCCTGATTTCCGTTTCCCCCTGATACGGTATTTCAGGCTTGCCTGTATATCGAAAACGGTGCACTCCGTTACCGGGGCGAGGTCGAAATCCATTAGCTGCCGGGCTCTTGCCGTGATCCCGCCGCCGCAGGGTTTGTACCGGGGCAAGGTGCCCTTTTCCAGGATTAACACGCCGATGCCCCTGCGTGCCAGTTCATAGCCCAGTGTCGCACCGGCAGGGCCGGCACCGGCGATAATGACATCGTAATGGGCGTTCTTCCCGTTCATTACATCCTAGAGTTTAGCACGTTTTCCAGAGAAAACGGTTGACCGCGGCCTGGCTTTGAAATGATACAATATGGGCATGTGGATACGCGGTGTCGCCGGGAACGGAGGGGTCAGGGTGTCTATATCCCTGTTTGTCCTGTTAACCGGTGTCGGGCTGATCATGATGAGTGTTCCAGGCGTGCATGGCCGTGTGGCGGAAGCTCAATCGGGATCAGGGGAATCAGGCGCAGCGATAAGCGGGTACGACGCATCCGAATCCCTGCCGCGCTACCTCACCGAAGAGGAAGAAAGGTTACTGGAGAGCCTGGAATCTCCCCGGTTTCAAGAGCAGGTTCCCGGTGGAATCCCGAGCGGTGAGGTGTGGACGCCGGGTGAATACGAACCGGTCTATGGCCTTTTGATCAGCTGGGATGGATTTTATACTCTGCTTACCGAACTTGTCGTAGCGGTTACCACCGATCCGCATATGGATTCGCTGGCACTGGTAATAGTGGATACATATGGTGAACAGGCTAACGTGTATGATGCCTTGGAAGCGGCCGGTGCCGATTTGGACCGGGTGAAGTTCATCGTCCGAAGCACGAATACAGTATGGATTCGCGACTACGGCCCCTCTTATGTCTCAGAGGAAGGCCAGCCGGCCATTATCGATCACCATTACAATCGCCCGCGTCCGGATGACGATGCCCTGCCGGCCTGGATCAGCACCAATGATCTTCCTTTCATTCAGGATGAGCCGGTCTATCTAATGAACCTGGAACACGGCGGCGGCAATTTCCAGGTCTTTTCCAATGGTGAAGGGTTTATGACCGATTTGATCCTCGCCGAAAATCCGGCCCTGTCCGGTACACAGGTAAAGGATGTAGTGAACAGTTGTTTCAATGTGGATCTCACGATCTACGATCCCCTCCCAAAAGATGTAGACAGCACACAACATGTAGATATGTGGTTAATGCCCGTTTCCGATTCGACCGTTATCATCGGCCAGTTTGATCCTGCAACCGGTAACAAGGGATACAATCAGACCGAGGCGGCGGCCGCCGACATGGCTGCCAGGGGATACACCGTTTATCGTGTGCCGAATCACAATAGCGGGCCGGGCGGCAGCGGAGGGACGCATTATACATACACAAATGCCATGATCGTCAATAACCTGGTGTTCATTCCCGAATATGGTGGCTCGCATACTGCTGATGACGCCGTGGCACTGAGCGTTTTTGAAACGGCGTTTGATACCGCTCATACCGATTATCAGATCATTCAGATAGACTGCTCTTCAATCATCCATTCCGCCGGAGCGATTCACTGCATCACCAGGCCGGTGTTTGCCATACCGTCCCCGATGGTAGAAGTGCTCGCTCCCAACGGCGGTGAAGATTTCGGGGCCGGCCAGAAGTATCGAATTAAATGGATCGCCAATGATGAAGATGGGATCAGCAGCGTAGACCTTTACTACTCGATCGATGGCGGGATAAGCTATCCGGGTACCATTGCTACCGATGAGCCTCATGACG
>CAZDMY010000289.1:0-3600 GCA_964506405.1 uncultured Dehalococcoidia bacterium
GGATAATCTGGCGGCATACGCCTATCAGGTCCGCCTTCTCTTCTTCAAGCAATAGCTCTGCCAGTTCCGGTGTGGGGATTTTACCGGCTGTCATGATTGGTGTATCATATCCGGCTTTACGAACCGCCTTACGAATGGTATCGGTGATATATACGTTTACCGCTTCGGGCATGTAGTTTTCCGGCATGCAGCGAAAACCGGAGTATCCTCCCCAGGGCGGATACGGAACCGGCAATCCAAACGGATCGGTTCCTGGTGAATCCTCATATTTACCGCCAACGGAAATGCTGATATAATCGAACCCCATTTCCGCCAGCTTAACCGCTATTTTCGGGGTGTGTAGAAGTGTACTGCCGCCAATAATGAAATCATCGCCATTGATACGAATCCCAATCGGATAGTCTTTACCCAGCTCGGCCCTGACCCGTTCATACACTTCCTGCGTCAGTCGCATTCGTTTATCGAGATTACCCCCGTAATCGTCCTTGCGTTTGTTGTTGGCACCCATAAACGCCGAAAGGATATAGCCATGAGCACCATGGATTTCCACCGCATCAAAGCCGGCTTGCCGGGCCCTGACAGCACCGGCGGCGAAAAACTCCGGACTCTGCCTGATCTGCTCCTCGGTGACTTCCTCTACCTTTTGCTTCCAGCCTTTGGCGATCTTTAACCAGTCATATATCTGAGGGACGATCTTTGTTTCGGTCTCGGAGTGGATACGATCGACCATTTCCTTCAGCCCCGGGATGAACTTATCGTCGCTTAAGCGTAGAGCGGGGAAAGGCCGCGGGTTGACGGCCACACCCCCGAGCACGATCATCCCGGTACCGCCTTTCGAGCGCTCGAAGTAATAGTCGCTGTAGGCGGGCGTTACGAAGCCGTCGAGTGCGGCCAGTCCCTCGTGGGCCGGCGCCATGACGATACGGTTTTTCAGTTCCATCCCGTTGATGGTGATGGGTGTAAATAGTTTTTGGTATGGCATACAAATCCTCCGTTTATAGATCACCCTTCCTCTAACTCCCTCCCCTCAAGGAAGGGAGAACAATCACACTCTCCCTCGAGGGGAGAGGCCATTCCGACCTGGTCATCGGGCGGCTGCATTTATTATACCCTCTCCCTTGAGGGTCGCAAATAGGCGAGGCTGAAGCCTCGCACTACGTTTTGTGGTGCCTGAGCGGTTATTGTTGAAGTGTTCGGACAGCCTGAATTCGTAACATACACTTGCATGTGAAGTGAATGCCTTTTCCATTCAAAAAGGGCTCGATCTGACGAGCCCTTTTTATTTTATTGTCTCAAATTATGGCCCGCCTACAACCGTTCGATCTTACACAGGATAGCCTTATCCTCAGGATATCCCATAATCGGATCGAGATGCTCGGCGTTGACCAGTTCGCAGGCATTGGCTTCCGACCATGCATGCGGTATGCTGACTACCCCCGGTCTCATGGCATTGTTATATTTCACCTTCATCTGGATACTGCCGACCGGCGTTGAAATGGCGACTTTTTCCTGATCCTGCACACAGTATTTCTCCGCAGTGATCGGATTAATATCAGCCAGGGGTTCCGGCACCAGGCTGCGTAGCTCCGGCATATGACGCAACTGCGTATGAATGTATTCCAGTTTCCGTGCACCGGTGGTAAGAATCAGCGGGTACTCTTTAGCAAGCTCCGGCGTGCTTACCGGACTCTCCGTTGGCTCATAGAACGTAGGCATCGGATCGAATCCCATCTCTTCCAGCGTGTCGGAATATATCTCGATTTTCCCTGAAGGTGTTCTGAATTTCTGGGGCACCGTTGCAGGTGTCCGGTCGCGATGCATAAATCCTTCCGGATGATTCTTGAAATGTTCATAATTGAACCCGGATGGCTGGACCAGCATATCCAGCATCTCCTCGTCGGTCCGCCAGGGGAAATGCTCGCCAAATCCCAGGTAATCAGCCAGTTCCGACCATATCAGCCAGTCTGTCTTGGATTCTCCCAGAGGTTCGATAACTTTTTGTCTAAGCTGGATGTACGGCACACCGTAGTTCCCCTGGACTGTATAGCTTCCCAGGCCGGTGGTCTCCAGGAACGTACAGGAAGGAAGGATCATCTCTGCCAGTTCAGCGGTCTCGGTCATGAACATATCGATGACGACAAACAAATCCAGGTTCTTGATGGCTTCCCTGAATCGCTGAGGATAGGGAAGGGTTACTGCCGGGTTACCCGCCGAACTCATCAATGCCTTGATGGGATACGGTTTGCCATCCATAATCTGTCGAGTCAGGATGGTGTATTGCCCGTAGGGAACCGGCCTGCCCCAGAGTTCGTAATAGAGCGGATAGTCATCGGCACCAATCGGTTTTTTCGATTCCAGTGGCAACCGCAGGTCGGTCAGGAAAAACGGTGAAAACGGGATCCATCCACCGGGAATATCCAGGTTGCCGGTGATGGCCGTAAGGATTGCCAGCATCCGGTGATTATGAACATTGGTTATCTGTCTATCCAGCGATGCCGTGCCCTGGTAGATCGCCATCGGCTTGGTGGTGGCGATTCTGCGGGCAGCCCGCTTGATATCTATAGCCGGAACGCCGCAGATCTCGGCCGCTTTCTCCGGCGGGTACTGCTTAACATGCTCTTTGAATTGGTCGAACCCGTGTGCCCATTCTTCTACGAATTCCTTTGCCCACAGGTCCTCAGCAATGATCACATTGGCCATCGCCAGCATCAGGGCCAGATCGGTGCCGGGACGGGGTTGAAGGTGCATTCCCAGTTCCGCCAAAGGGATACGCTTGGGATCGATTACGATTAATTCCATCCCCTTTTCCACACATGCACGAATACGTTCCCCCAGAGGGGTCATCGATTCCTCGGGATTATGCCCCCACAAAACGGCGAGTTTGGTGTATTCCAGCTCGTCCGGGATAGTGTATCGCCCGAAGGTCATCTGACGTGCCAGGATTCGTGCCCTGAAACACCCGCCTTCCACCGAGAGGAAATTCGGGGTTCCATAGGCCGCCTTGAATCGCTGCAGAAAGGCAGCCGCCTCGAAATGCTCCACACCCACAGAGCCACAGTACAGAGCCAGTGCTTCCGGCCCGTATTGTTCTTTGACTTTTTGCAGTTTTTCTGCAATTTCGGAATAAGCCGCATCCCAGGTGATTCGCTCCCATGTGCCGTCCGGGCGCTTTTTCATGGGATGGGTGATCCGTTCAGGCGAATAAACATATTCTATAAGCTTTTCACCCTTGGGACAGAGCGAGCCTTTACTGGCCGGGTGTTCCTTCATGCCCTCGACTTTGACCAGCTTGCCATCCTCGACATAGCAGTCGATACCGCAGCAGTTGACGCATAAAGCGCAATCGGTTTTGATTATTTCCACTTAACTCCTCCTTGATTCTAGAAAATATTTTGAACCGGTCCGGATGCGCACTTATCCTTACCGGTTGGTTCTTACCTCACATTGGCGCTCTTCCTCGCGGGCATGAGCATTTCCTCTCCCTTGAGGGAGAGGTCAGGTGAGGGTCAATTTCTCGTTATGTCACCTTATCCAGTAATTCAGCCGTATCAATGACCTCGATATCGACGGTCTTGCGTCGTTTCATAAAGGGCGAACCAA
>CAZDMY010000290.1:0-3589 GCA_964506405.1 uncultured Dehalococcoidia bacterium
GGATACTACGCGGGCATCGATCCCATAATGGGAGCCCTCTATTTTACGGTCGGCGCCGCGCTCGGAATCGGGTTCATCACCCGAAAAACCACGCTGGCAGAGGATACCGTGATCGGCGTGGTCTGGGCCATCGGTATGGCGATAGGCATCCTGTTTATCGGGTTGACCCCCGGATATGCGCCGGACCTGCTGAGCTATTTGTTCGGCAGCATTCTCACCGTATCCGAGTCTGATCTGGTGCGGATGGCGATACTCGATGGTATTATCCTGGTTGTGGTGATCGCCTTGTTCAAGGAGTTACTCACCCGGTCTTTTGATGAGGAATTCGGGGCAGTTATAGGCCTCCCGGTTCAGGCACTGTACTACATCCTGCTGATCATGGTGGCTTTGACTGTGGTTCTGCTGATCCAGGTAGTCGGGGTGATCCTGGTGATCGCCCTCCTGACAATGCCGGCCGCCATCGCCAGGCAACTGACCTACAATCTACTAAAGATGATGATACTCTCGGTTGTTTTCGGTGCCATTATCACCTTTGTCGGATTATGGCTTTCCTACGAATTCGATGTCGCTTCGGGGGCAACCATCATCCTGTTCGGAGGCGGATTGCTGTTTGCGGTTCTTCTTGGTGTCCGGCTGCGGAATAAACTACGAAGCTCACATCTTGAGATGGCTTAGTGCCAGGCTGTGGCACAACACCGATTAGTTTACTATCTTCCCATCCGAAACTTCGAACACCTTACCGTGATCGAGAAAAGTGCCGGGGAAATGATCCAGATCGGTGGAAGTTATCAGCACCTGTTCGTAGCCGGTAACCTTCGACAGCAGATGCCGGCGCCTCTGGACATCCAGTTCGGAAAGGACATCGTCGAGAAGCAATACAGGTGCCTGGCCGGTTTGATTCATCATGAACTCGGCCTCGGCGAGTCTGATGGAAAGCGCGATGGTGCGCTGCTGGCCGCGGGAGCCATAGCTTCCCATATCGATCCCATTAATCAGGAACTTCAGGTCGTCTCGATGCGGCCCGATAAGTGACTGGCCCCGGATAATCTCTTTCTCTCGTTGAGAAGCAAGGGCATTTCCAAAGGCTTTTTCAATATCCTCCGGGCCGGCCTCCTGATTGTCCATCAGGCTGCATACATATTCAAGCGCCAGCTTCTCCTTTCCGGCGCTGAGTTCATCATGGATGGGTTCCGCCATTGCCTGAAGTGCCGCAAGCATACCTTTGCGGCGGGAAATAAGAAACGCTCCGTTGGCAATCAGCTCTTCATCCCAGAACTGGAGTTCGTCGGGACGGCTGTGGCCGGCGGCAATATGCCGCAGAAGGTGGTTTCGCCGAGACAGGACCTTATCATATCGCTGTAACCCACGCAGGTAACTTCGGTCGATCTGCGAGTTGGTGATATCAAGATACCGGCGCCGAAGGGAAGGCTCCTCGGTAATCAGGTCGATATCTCTGGGGCTGAACATCACGGTATTCAAATGTCCGATATAATCAACCGCCTTCCTTCCGATCCCATTAACCTTTGTTTGCTTATTGAGCGCGGAAGAGGCTGTATCTTCAAATGCCAGCGATCGAGGCCGCAGGATAATTTCGAGGTTGATCTTGCGTTCAGTTTTCACCACATCCGCAGCCACTCGCGCAAACGATACAGGATCCTCAAGCGAATACCAGTTCATAATCTCTCTGTCCAGCACGCGACGTGAGAACCGGGTAGTGGCCAGAAAGCAGATGGATTCCAGCAGGTTTGTTTTCCCCTGGGCGTTGTTACCCCAGAACACCGAGCAACTACCAGGCACATCAAACGAAAGTTCATGGTAGTTGCGGAAGTTCGTCAAATGAAGGGTATTGATATACAAACAAAAACCTCCCGGCTATTACGTAGAATACGTGAAAGCAACCAAGGGTTCAAGGCGGTAAAAGGCAGGTAGCTGGCTATTGTTATGTCAAATTACTGACGATGCGCTGCATAACCTCTCCGGCCTTTTCCCGGATGATAACATCTGCATGGTCATCATGCGGTGTGGGGGTAGCGTTGACAATAATAAGGTGAGCGCCACTTCGCCGGGCTATCACCGGCATTTGTGCCGCGGGATACACCACCAGGGATGAACCAATTACCATGAACAGGTCGCAAGCGGCCGATTGCTCCTCGGCCCGTTGCGTCTCCTTAACCGGCATGGCCTGACCGAAGGATATGGTAGCCGGTTTCATGATCCCGCCGCAATCAATACACAGCGGGTCTCTTTCTTCCGCTTCCAGCCTGAACTGGATCTCGGCCCTGGGATACCGTTTGGCGCATGAAAGGCACAGCACCCAATGGGCCGTGCCATGGATTTCAATCACTTTTTCATCGGGCAGCCCGGCCTTCTGGTGGAGCCCGTCAACATTCTGGGTGATGACGCAATCGAGTTTTCCCATACGTTCCAGATCGACAATAGCCCGGTGCGCAGCGTTGGGTTCGGCTTTCACAATCTCCGGCCACAGAACCCTTTGAAATTCCCAATACTTCTGCCGGGTGGCCCGATCGGTGACGATGCGGTCGAACATAAATTCACTCGGGTCGTATTTCTCCCAGAGACCACCCGGACTGCGAAAATCGGAGAGGCCCGATTCCGTGCTGATACCCGCCCCGGTGAATACGACTATCCGAGAAGACCGGGATATCAAATCGACAGCATGTTGAATTGGTTCCATCCGTGCGCCACCTATCTATTACCGGGAAAGAGTGCAAAAAACCTATCCTGATACTGATGGAAAAGGCCGTAGCTTTGTAATTTAGAGCCAAGCTCATTGACGGTAATATTCCCCGACTGGGCCTGGCGAAACAGGTTTTCGATTTCTTCCCGGACAAATCGAGGGACCCCATTAATTCTGTCAAAAAGACCGCGGTTGCTCAAGTCTGAAACGTGCTTGGGGACAGACGAGCGGGTAATATCCATAATGAATTTCATCAGCGAGACCTGCCAGGCATCATCCGGCGCTTTGAGGATGGCGGCCATACTGTCGTTTTCATCGTCTACCTTGGAGGCAATTTTATGGATAACTTCACCGATCTGCTCGGAAAGCGTCCAGTTGTTTCCCAATTCATTCCTGTACCGATACTCCATAATATTTGGATCGAACTCGAACTGAGAAAGCATTTCCTGAGCCTGTATCACTGCGTTGTCCCCAAACCCCTCGAATGCGTTCAGCATATACTGCGAGGTGACTATTTTGGGCCGTTCGGCTGTTACCTTGCCTTCTCGAACGCGCGTCTCGTTGATGCTGTCCATCGGTTCGGTAAGGACGTAATAATGAACGCTGGTACTGCCGAAGGTATTCAGCCGCTGGCTTGGAGAGCGTACCAGTTCGGTATGACGAAGGACATATTCAATTTCCGCAGCGTAATCGTGTTCCATATCTATATGTTTTAATTATAGCAGTTTGTCTTCCAGTTCGCGAAGTGTGTGGATGATGTCGTCGCCGTTTGATATTCCTTTTCGGTCAAGATAGTAGGCCTTGATGCCGGCTCCCGTGGGCGCTATGAAATCGAACTGCCAGTGATCGCCGACATGGATAATCTCGCCGGGCTGCCGATCGATATGATCG
>CAZDMY010000291.1:0-3578 GCA_964506405.1 uncultured Dehalococcoidia bacterium
AGCCCTGTTTCTGCCACTGCGCGAAGAGGTTTATCAGGCCACCTTTGAAACTCTGCTCAACCGGATTGCCGAGCTTGCTCCGAAAATCGAGTCAACGGGCCCCGGTGAGGTATTTATCGAAATCCCTTTTGAATCCTGGGAGAACGGGATCGTCCGTGAGGTCCGGCAGGCCATCGGGAATCAGGAGGAATTCTCCCTGACCGTGGGGTGCGCCTCGGGCAAATTTGCGGCGCAGGTGGGAAGCAGGATTGCCAGCGCAGACAAGATAATAAGCGTACCTGATAAAGAATCGCGCTCCTTTCTGGCCGGTTTGCCGATTGATTTCCTGCCGGGACCGGACACGCTCCTGCACAGGCTGAAATTGCTGGGCGTTCGAAGGATGGGGCAACTGGCCGGTCTGCCACGGGAAGAGGTCAGCCTGGCGTTCGGGGCAAAAGGGGAGTGGCTGTGGGAGCTGGCCCGGGGTATTGACCGCTCGCGGGTAATCCCTCACAAAAAACCTCTTTCCCTTTCGGAGCAGCTTGATTTCGACCCCCCGGCAGAAATGCTGGGCCGGCTGCTGGCGGGAGCAGGGATACTGGCCGATCGTCTGGCAGCGCGGCTGGATAAGCGATGGCAGCATTGCCGGCAGATAAACGTCCGGCTCAGTTGCGAGAAGGAAGTCATCGATTTCGTAATCGATTTCAAGCAGCCCGCTTCATCCGGGGAATACATGCTCCGGCACCTGAAACAACACCTGGAAAACACCCGGTTCACCCACCCGGTAATCCGAATGGAAATCACGGCAAATAACCTGTGTGCCGAGCAGGGCTCCCAGTTGAAGCTGCTGGATACCCGCTCCCGGCACAGCGAGAGCCTGCTGAAAGCCATCCATCAGCTTCAGGCAAAGTACGGCCGATCGGCCATCCGGAAAGCCGTACGGCCCGATACTTTCTCCAGGTTGCCGGAGGCAGCGTTTGCCCTGGTGGATTTTGGTTAAGGGACCCAATTATGGCGAAGTTCTTCCAACCACCTATCCCCATCAAAGTAAACGAAGGAGTGGATAGTGCCCCAACAGGATTTTCATACAATCGCAAGTCGGTAAAAGTCGGCCGTATCCGCCGCCAGTGGCGCATCCGGGAGGGGTGGTGGCGGGAGGAAGTAGCCCGGGAATATTTCGATCTGGAGACCGGCCGGTTTGCCTGCACGATCTACCGGGATTTGCTCGGAGGTGGATGGTACCTGCAGCGGATTTACGACTGAGGGAGACGAACTCCCCCTGACGGGGCTGTCCGAAAACTTCAGGATAACGGCTCAGGCACCACAAAACGTAGTGCGAGGCTTCAGCCTCGCCTATTTGCGACCCTAAAGGGTCGCGCTACGAAAGTTAAAGACCATGCAATTTCGGACAGCCTGGAAGTAGCCACCGCTACAGGGGACGTTTATAAATGACAAATGTCAAACCCCAAATGACAAATGAATGCTGAATTTCAAAGACTATAAAAAAACCGTCAACTGATAACTGACAACCGCCCCTATGAAGAGGGATTTTGAAATATCATGTCAAACTACGTCGAGCTCCACTGCCACTCGAATTTCTCTTTTTTAGACGGGGCCTCCCACCCGGAGGACCTGGCATACCGGGCCGCCGAGATGAAGATGCCGGCCCTGGCCCTGACCGACCATAACGGTCTGTATGCGGCCATACCTTTCTATCAGGCATGTAGAGAAGCGGGGGTCAAGCCGATCATCGGGGCGGAGGTCACTCTCGATAACGGACATCATCTCACCCTTCTGGCCAAAAACAAACCGGGATACGCGAACATCTGCCGGCTTCTGACCAAAGCCCACATGGATCACGAAAAAGGGAACCCTTCGATATCGATCGAAAACCTGTCTCTCTATGCCGAAGGCCTTTTCTGCCTGTCCGGATGCCGCAACGGGGAGATCGCCAGCCTGATCCTGCAAGGAAAGCGGGAACAGGCAATCGAGGCAGCCCAACGATATGCCGATATCTTCGGTCGCAACAACTTCAAAATCGAGCTGCAGCATAACTACTACCCCGAGGACAATAAGCTGGTTCGGTCCCTGGCCGAAATGGCCGATCACCTGGGCATCCGGTATACAGCCACCAACAACGTGCATTACGCCCGCAAGGAAGGCTACCGGCTTCATGACGTACTCACCGCCATACGGCACCGGTCTGTGCTGGATCAATGCCGGCACCTGAGGCTCAACTCCGAGTTCTATCTGAAATCCGCCGATCAGATGGCAAATCTTTTCCGGGATTATCCGCAAGCACTTTCAAATACGCTTCGGGTTGCCGAAGCATGTGATATCGAACTGGATTTTTCCGCTTACCGTTTCCCCGATTTCCCCATCCCCCCGGGAGAGACCACCCACAGCTATCTTGCCCGAATATGCCGGGAGCGATTGAAGGACCGATACGATATCATCACCCCCGCGGTAGAAAGCCAGCTCAATTACGAACTGGACCTCATCCACAAGCTGGATCTTTCCGGCTACTTTCTCATCGTCTGGGACATTATGGAATACGCTCGGCAGAACAACATTCCGGCCCAGGGAAGGGGATCGGCGGCCAACTCCATCGTAGCCTATATCCTGGGGATCACCCGGGTCGATCCCATCGCCAGCAAGCTCTTCGTAGGCCGGTTTATCAACGAGGAGATGTCGGCGCTGCCCGATATCGATATCGACATCTCCACCAATCACCGGGAACAGATCATTCAATATGTCTACCGTAAGTATGGAGCAGAGCACACCGCAATGGTCTGCACCTATGTCACCTTCCAGGCGCGCAATGCCATCCGGGAGGTCGGCAAGGTGCTGGGTATGCCGGCGCATATCCTCGACCGCATGGCCCGTTCGGTCTCTCATTACCGCGCCGGGGAGGTTCAGGAGGATCTGCAAAAGGTCGAGGAATTTCGCCCTTACTTCGATTCCGTCCCGTGGGAGGCCTTCACTTCCATCTGCCGCCAGATAGCCGATTTCCCCCGGCATCCCTCTATACACGTCGGAGGGATGCTGATCTCCTCCTGCCCCCTGAACGAGATCGTCCCGCTGGAGAACGCCACCATGCCCGGAAGGGTGGTTTGCCAGTGGGATAAGGATGGTGTGGCCGATGCCGGGCTCATTAAGGTC
The DNA here is from genome assembly GCA_964506405.1 of uncultured Dehalococcoidia bacterium. Taxonomy (GTDB): domain Bacteria; phylum Chloroflexota; class Dehalococcoidia; order SZUA-161; family SpSt-899; genus JBGLNL01. Next base: position 3,142 of record CAZDMY010000291.1, read on the forward strand.
GATCTGCTGGGATTGCGGATGCTCTCGCTGGTCCAGGAAGTGTGCGAGCTGGCGGAAGAAAGCGAAGGAGAGAAGATCGAACTTGCTAAGATCCCCCATGATGACCGGGCGGTCTACGACATGATCTGTTCGGGCGATACGGTGGGCGTATTCCAGATCGAAAGCCGGGTCCAGATGCAGACCCTGCCCCAGACAAAACCGCGCTCGATAGAAGACCTCACCGTCGAGGTGGCCATCATCCGGCCCGGACCGCTGCAGGGCAACATGGTCAATCCCTACATCCGGCGACGGCAGGGGAGAGAAAAGGTTGCGTATCCGCATCCCCTGCTGGAAGGAATCCTGAAGGAGACCCTGGGTGTGATCCTGTTCCAGGAACAGGTGATCCAGGTGGCCACGACGATCGCCGGTTTCACCGCCGGGGAAGCCGATTCACTCAG
>CAZDMY010000292.1:0-3572 GCA_964506405.1 uncultured Dehalococcoidia bacterium
CGGCAAGGCGGATATCATCTTCTTTGCCGGATGTGTTGCTTCCTTCAGGACGCCGGAACTGGCACAGGCCACGGCTAAAGTACTCAAAGCCGGTGGTGTGGATTTCGGCATCCTGGGTGAAAACGAATTCTGTTGCGGCAATCCGCTGGAACAATCAGGCCAGTCGAAAGCTTATGAAGAACTCGTTAAGAGGAATGTAGCTGCTATACAGGAAGCCGGGGCTAAAACGGTGGTAACCGCTTGCGGTTGCTGCTACCACAACATCGCGATTCAATATCCCAAAGTCGTCGGTGAGTTGCCGTTCAAGGTGATCCATCAGGTTGAAATGCTGGATCAGTTGGTTGCCGAAGGAAAAATCAAGCCGGGCAAAGCGCCCGCCGGAAAGGTCACCTATCAGGACCCCTGCCATCTGGTTCGGATGGGGGCTCGGAAGTACAAGGAACCCCGGTCGGTGCTCCAGTCTGTTCCGGGAATCGACTATGTCGAGATGGAAGCCAACAAGCGCACTGCCTGGTGTTGCGGGAGAAATCCGGTGGAACAGCCAGAACTGGCCATGACCACCGGGCAGTACCGGATACAGGATGCCCAGGCCGCCGGCGCTGAGACCATTATCACCGCCTGCTCCTTCTGCGATTGGAGCCTGGGACGGGCGGCGAAGAGTATGGATGCCCAGACAAAGATCATGTCCCTGGACCAGATGCTGGCCGAATCAATGGGATTGTAATAATAGGCGGCGGGCGGCCACCCCGCCCGCCGCCTTAAAGACCTCAAAATTCATTTTCATTTTTTGTGATTCCACTTTACAATTAAAGCTGTATTCTTTGAAAACCACAGGAGAGTCAATGGTCAAAGCTAAGGACAGTATATCCTCGCTGGGAACCATACGCACATTCTTAAAGGAAGGGACCTGATCCGAAACACTTATGAGCGTCGTTGACCGCTCATACGATCATCCTATGAAATTTGAGGAGGAAGCCACGGCTCCCCTGGCTGGTGGGATCATGCAATATGGCTATCAGTGCGGTATGATCTGGGGGGCTTCCCTGGCCGCAGGGGCTCAGGCCTATCGTCTTTTTGGCGCGGGCCCTCACGCCGAAACCAGAGCAGTTGTGGCAGCTCAAAGACTCGTGGAATCCTTCCATAACCGCAATAAGAACACCAATTGCCTGGAGATAATTGAAATAGACCTGAAACCATCGTCAAGGCGACAGTTTTTCCTTCAGTTCCTTAAGTTCTTCATAAAAGGCGGACCTATAGGCTGCTTTCGCATGGCGGCAGCATATGCGCCCTCGGCATTCCACGAAATCAATACAGCACTTAGCGAAGAAACTATCATCGTACCGGATCCGCCGGTAAGCTGTGCAGCTATGCTGGCACGAAAAATGGGCTTATCCGATATGCACACCGTGATGGCGGCGGGATTGGCGGGTGGCATCGGCTTAAGCGGAGGCGCTTGCGGTGCATTGGGAACCGCAATATGGATCAGCGCAATGAATAGCCAGAAGGAAGGAATGCCGAGAAAGGCCATCGATGCAAGGATAAACGATGAAATTGATGAATTTATCAGGAGTACAGATTTTGAGTTTGAGTGCTCGGAAATAACCGGACGGAAGTTTGATAATGTCACGGACATTGCAGATTATCTCAGGCAGGGAGGCTGTTCTGAAATTATGGAATTGTTATCCCGGGGCCATTTCAATCAATAAAATGGATGTTGCATGGAAACTGCTCACGTCATCGAGTTGCTGAAAAAAACCGGTCACTTTGCCGTTCTCACCGGCGAGGAACTGGCTGAACTGGCCGGAATGGCCAGGGAGAAACGCTGTGAAAACGGCCAGACAATTTTCTGGGAGGGAGATACACCCGACTGGATTTATATTGTCGATGAGGGCAAGGTAAAGATCGCTAAATATGCTTCCTCCGGCAAGGAACTGATCGTAGCGATATTCACTTCCGGTCAGGTATTTGGCGAGGTGGCGGTATTTGACGGCATTCCCTATCCCGCCTCGGCGCAGGCGATCGGTCAGACAACGATCCTGGGTATTCGCCGGGATGATCTGCTTAGCTTCCTGAGCCGCAATCCGGGGGTTGCCCTGCGCATGATCAACCTGCTGGGATCCCGGCTTCGTGAAGCCCATGACCGGCTGCGGGATATGGCCGGGGAACGGGTTGATCAGCGCATTGCCCGCATCCTGCTGATGATATCCGGCAAAACAGGAATGCATATTCCCTTTACCAGGCAGGAAATTGCCGATATGGCCGGCACTACCACAGAAACCGCCTTCAGGGTTACCACCCGGATGAAAGAGCAGGGCATCATCGATACCGTTCGTGGTGGGGTCAATATTGTTGACATAACTAAACTGCGTGAATTGAGTGAGGGGCTGTCACTGCCGTAACTTGCACATTTCGGGACACGATTCTATTCCCTCCAATGTAATGGGTTTGTAAGATTTCGCCAGCCGATTATATGACTATTACATTTCATAAGAACTAATATCCGGTTATATGATTTGAATCATAAATCCCATCGATTAAATTGTATTAGTATCCAAGTATGGGAGAATAATCCCTGAAAGCAAGGAGGGGAAAATGTTTTGTTATCAATGCGAACAGACTGCCAAAGGGGAAGGATGCACGAAAATAGGGGTATGTGGTAAACAGCCGGATGTGGCAGCGCTGCAGGATCTGCTCGTCCATGCCCTCAAGGGGCTGGCGACGGTCGCAGTCGAAGGCCGAAAAGCCGGTGTGGTTGATCCTGAAATCAACCACTTCACCGTTGAAGCCATGTTCTCCACGCTGACCAATGTGGATTTCGATGCGCGCAGATTCGTCGATCTGATCAACCGGGCCGTTGATTTGAGGGAATCGCTGAAGAAAAATATCGGGGCTGCGGGCGGGAAAACCGATTTTGGGCAGGGCCCGGCCAGTTTCATTCCTGAATCAAGCATCGAAGGATTGGTTACTCAGGGTGAAGCGGTCGGGATCAAGACCTATCCGGCCTCGAGCGAAGATGCGCTGGCATTGAAGCATGCGCTGCTCTACGGTCTTAAAGGGGTATCGGCGTACGCGGATCATGCCTGCATTTCAGGGCAGGAAGATGATACGGTTTACGAATTTGTTCATCAGGCGCTTGTTGCTATAGATAATCCGAACCTGAGTGTCGAGGACATGGTGGGCCTGGTGCTGAAATGCGGCGAGATCAACCTGCGGGCGATGGAATTGCTGGATGCCGCCAACACCGGGATATACGGGCATCCCGTACCTACCAGGGTGCCGCTGGGTGCCAAAAAAGGTAAAGCGATCCTGGTATCCGGCCATGATCTGAAGGATATGGAAGCGATCCTCAAACAGAGCGAGGGCAAGGGCATTTATGTTTACACCCATGGTGAAATGCTGCCGACTCACGGATACCCGGAATTGAAAAAATATCCGCACTTTTACGGTCATTTCGGCACTGCCTGGCAGAACCAGCTTAAAGAGTTTCCGAATTTCCCGGGCCCTATCGTGATGACCACCAACTGCATCCAGAAGCCTCAAGGTTCATATCAGGGAAATATATTTACCACCGG
>CAZDMY010000293.1:0-3552 GCA_964506405.1 uncultured Dehalococcoidia bacterium
GGGGGCTGCTTCAAACTGTCCGACGAAAATGAAAGGAGATTTAACTTTGGCCAGGAACCTACCTTTTCGGGCTGCCTTCCAGGGATCAGTGCCTCTCAGCACATAAGGTTCCTGCCAGATGGACACACGAAATCCCAGCGCATGCAGTTGCCGGCACATCTCTTCCGGTGTAGGGAAAGTTTCGGGGTCGAACTGCCAGTCACACCGCCAGCCTTCCGTAAACCAGCGATCATCAATGTGAATCACATCAGCCGGGAACTTGTTTTCCCTGAGTGTTTTGGCAACTTCCATTACCTCCTGCTGAGTCTGGTAGGCCATCCGGGAAATCCAGGTGCCGAAAGAAAATTTTGGCAGCACCGGTGCTTTACCGGTCAGATCGGTATAGCTATTCAGTATCTCTTTGATGCTTCCGGTAAACAGGAAGTAGTCCAGTTTCTTTTCCTCGGCCGCCACCTGAACTTTCGATTTTTCCTTTGTCCCGACCCAGAAAGTCATCGGGTGAGTCTGATTGAAGAACACGCCATATCCGCGAGTACTGACATAGAAAGGTATCGCCTTATAAACACGGCCGGATGTATTACCGATGCCTTCATGTATCCACAGGCGAAGGGTTTCGCCCACCTTGTTGACACGGCCAAAATGCTCTCCCAGTCCATAGATCGATTCATCGTGGGAAAGCTCGAAGGATTCTACGGCATACCAGTGCTTATGTCGTTTATCCCGGACAAAGCCCAGTGGAAATGCATCATAAGCAATTCCGAAGCCATTATCGGTTCTTGCGCCACTGCGAGTGATCCGGTTCCCATTTGAGTCATGCAGTTCTATTCGAAAATCATTCTTATATATGTACAGATTGAGTCTTTTGGTTTTAAGTCTATAGCAGATTTCGTCTTCTTCCATATCCACTGTGCAATTCTCGTCACTTATATCGTTAGCCACCATGGGAGTGAAGGAGTCGTCGAAATCGGGAGATTCCTGAAGTCGCAATCGATACACATCATCTCTAAGAATATCGATACGGAGGCTCATTGCTGTAAAGGGTGTATTGTCATCATATCCATAGACATGTTTGTAGAAATTTTCGGGTTTCATCATTTTGAAGGTATTGAACACCTTAGCTTCGAAGATGAAGCGATTTGCCTGTCGGTTTCGAAGTCGAACACTCAACACTGATTGTGACCTGCGGAAGAGCAGCTTGGGAATAACGCAAAAGGCGCTTTCCATTGGACCTATATCATCGAGCGGATGGTCAGTACGTCCAAATGAAACCCGAGGGGCATATTCATCGAAGTGGTTTTCCAGGTTATCGTGTTTACGAAGCGTTCGTGAAAAGAGGATCGGATGAAGAAGAATGTTCTTCAGCATCAGCCGAACGGAACGCTTGGTATCCGGAGTGAATTCTTTCTGATAGGCTTTTTCGCTGCTTTCAGGATCATTTGGCAACATGATAAACTTCCATATTCCGGCTACGGTTCTGTCAGAATCGAATAATAAGCAGGATCGTTGCGGACCAGCGTTTCCTGTTCGCCATTCGCCTCGAGAATGCAGAGGTCATTGATCATGTAACGCTTCTCGGGACCATAAGTATAATCCTCTCGGGCCTTGAGCGGATAGCTCCATGTTTGTGCTGTCTGGTAAAGGATTTCAGAATCGAAACCTTCAGGGCCGGTCTTTTCCACCGTTTTCGCTATAATATCGCAAAGCATCAAATAGGGGCCAACCGCACCATAACCGGAACCTTTAGCAATGATTTTTTCTTTATCATTCGGGTGATACATATCCAGCATCTGTTCCTGAATGATAATAAGTTCATCCTCTTCATGCCACCACCCGCCTGTATAGATGAACAGCATGCCATCTACTGCCCCCCAGGCGTTTGCCTCACTCAACAGGTCGAAGAACGCGGTATGCGGCGCTCCGCCAATTAACCGGGCCTCGCTGCCCGCATTACGAAGACTTTTAGCAAATTCGTGTACAATGATAGGCGGGAATATGTAATCACACTCTTTTAGCGCTTCGATTTCGGTGGACCAGTTGAATTTAATATCCGGGAGAAATCCTTCAGCGAACTCGAACTGTTCGGGGTGGACCCCGGCATACTCCTTCATCGCTTTAACGAAACCGATCGCATATGGTTCAGCCCATGCGGCGGCACCAATGCGGGCCGGGCCTTTCAGTTCGTAATCCCAGTCGTTTTCAGCAATCCATTTCAGGAAAGTATAGGCCTCGTTCTCCGGGACTGTACCCAGGCAGAACACATAGCCGGGGGGTTCTATTGCCTCAATTTCTCCTATCTGTGAAAAGAGGACGTTTTTTTCCGCTGTTAACCGGGGGGTCAGGGTTACAGCCACACCGGGTGCACAAGTGGTAAATACATCCGCCCCCTTATGTTTCAGCCATTCGTAACCCGGAATCACCCTGGCCGGATCTGTCTGCCCATCCCAGTGGATCACTTCCAGTTTCACTCCGGGAATCATGCTATTCTCATTGCAATACCTGACCGTATCCTCCAGCGCCATATTGACCATTTCCATGCCACTGGCACCCGGCCCGGTTAAATCGGTCATATTACCGATTTTTATGATTATGTCATTCGGCGGAGTATCAGTTTTCTTAGATGGGCTCACGCCGTTTGTCACGGCATCATCTTCCGCACACCCGAACAGTATTGATGTTATCAATAGCATAAATAGAACAGCTATATTCACGGGTTTCATAAAATCGCCTCCGAGAAATCATCTCCCTTATTTTGCCTGTAATCATACTTGATTGCGTCGTATTTGTCAACAAAATGAACCATATGTTTTATTATTTGCCGAAATATGTGATATAATATAGCCGTAATGCCGGATTGACATCAAATCATTTGTGGATGCGAGTGCACTATGAGTCATGTTTCTAAAGAGCAGATAGATTCAATTGATCTGGAAATCATAAAGGAACTATCCTACGATGCCAGGCAAACCGCGGACATGCTTTCTAAGAAAATCGGGAAGAGTCGATCGACCACACAAGGCCGGCTCCAGAGACTTTTAAAGCATAACATTATCAAAATCGTACCCATAGTCGACCCGACTGCTGTTGGATATGAAATCGCTTCATTATTCGGGATAAACGCTTTGCCCGACCAGGTGGATATCATTGCAGACAGACTCGCATCTGAAGATCATATATATCATGTCCTTATTTGTGCCGGGCGCTATAACATCATGATTACTGCCATATTCGAGGACTATGAGCGGCTCTCAGATTATATTCGTTCTCGTTTATATCAAATACCGGGGATCCAGTCGATAGACACAATAATGATCCACCAAATGTTAAAACCCTCGATATTTGCAACAACTGATAACCATTATCGACCGCTTCATAAAACCGGGAGTTTTCGGCTTGATGAGCTTGACTTGAATATCGTAAACGAATTGCGTCATGATGCCAGACAAAGTCAGGTCGAACTCGGGGCAAAACTGGGTACCAGCCCTACCACTATTCGCCGAAGAATGCGTCGTTTGCTGAATAATAACGTATTGAAAATGATTGCTGTTACCAATC
>CAZDMY010000294.1:0-3545 GCA_964506405.1 uncultured Dehalococcoidia bacterium
GAGTCGTTAGCATCGGACGATGGCTGGCTGACGCCGCCTCTATCGTTATACACGAAAGTAACTTTACCATAAATTAAAATTTTAGCTACAAAAGTTGTTAGTTACTTAGGAGCCGATCACGAATGACAAATTACAAAGCTCAAATACCAAATGAATGCCCAAAACCAAATGACTAAAGACTTACGACTGATAACTCTTGACTGATGCCCGATAGTTGAAAGCCGAAAGCTAACCGCTGATAGCGGACTGGCGAATGACCAATTCCAAAGCCCAAATGCCAAATGAATGTCCAATACCACTAATGGTACAATATTTCAGGGTAGATCATGCGTCTTGTATGGCGCATAGGAGATTATGATAACAGGGGGATACTGATGATCACTTCATCCGCCTTCGGGTCATTCGACCCGCTCGAACCCGCGACAATCCCGGGGGAATTTGCGGAGAACCTTTATGCCGATCCCGTAGAGATCAACGCACCGATGGAACTCGTCTGGGAGATCATGACGGATTTCGATCGGTATCCGGAATGGAATCCGCTGAATCGATTCTTCAGGCTCGATTCAAAAGCGGAGCCGAATTGTACTGTGACCTTTGGTCCAAACTGGGAATCATATGATCAGGCGGAGGGAGAACCGCTCCCCGAGGCTTCGTTCACCCAGCACGAAACGATCACTATCTGGGAAGAACCCTGCTGTCTCGCCTATGCGGTGATCAGTCCCGAAATGAACGCGGAACGCGTTCAGCACCTTTCACCACTGCCCGGTGGCCGAACCCGTTACCACACCTATGAACGAACATCCGGCCCCTTTTCCGTGGACGTCCGGCACAACATGGGCGATAAGATCATTGCGGGTTTTACGGCGAATGGTGAGGCGTTGAAGAAACGGGCGGAGTCCTTATTCTCGAATAATCAAGCATCGAAGGAGGCGAATGATGACATCCGATAAAAACGTGCACATTCGTAAACTGGCGGAACGGAGCGGGATGGCCGATTCGAAGGCTTTCCTGAAGATCCTTGAGCGGGCGGTAACGGACGCTGAAGCCGAGTTCATGCTGGCGTTACCGGCCTCTTTTGATGAAATGGCCGCTAAGTTCAACATGGATGCCAAAGCTGTCGAAGAGAAGATACTGGATCTGGCGCAGCGGGGGGTACTATCACGCAATCCGGATAAACTATCGCCGGAGAAATTCCAGTTCACCAACATTGCCGCGATCCTGCATGACAATATCCTCTCCAGCGCTCCCCGCTACATTCCGGAGGATATGCCCGGATTATGGATGGATCTGTACAAAGGGGAACAGTGGTGGAAAGAGATCGGGGGATTCTACGAATTCTTCCAGGACCCCATCCTGCGGGTGATCCCGGCGGAGAAATCCCTGCCTCCGGGACAGAGCCTGATGTCATGTGAGAGCATCACCGAGATAATAGAGGCGAACAGGGAACTGATCACCATACGCAACTGCTGCTGTCGCAACATGGGTGAGGAGACCTGCCACCACCCTCGGGAAGTTTGCATGCAGTTCAAAGGTCGAGCCGAATTCGATGTGTATCGAGGCAGCGGCCGCAAAGTGAGCGCGGATGAAGCCTTCACCATTGCGCTTTCAGCCGTTGGCGCCGGACTGGTACCGACGGCCACCAATATCTCCCTGACGGATAATCTGGAGTTCATCTGTTTCTGCTGTAGCTGTGCCTGCATGGTGATCGACCCCGGACTTCGAACCGGCTCCCTGCCCAAGATCATGGCGCCCAGCCGGTTCGAAGCGGAAATCAATGTTGAGAAATGCAATGGCTGTAATTATTGCGTCAGCCGCTGCCAGTTTCGGGCCATCGAAATGAAACCGGTCCCGGGGCATGATGGTATGAAAGCGGTCCTCGACCCCGAAAAATGTTATGGCTGCGGTGTATGTGAACTCTCCTGTATACCCGGTGCCATCAAGATGGTGGAGGACAGGCCTCGGGATTTTATCCCCCAGGGGGTGAAGGACGAGGAGATACTTCACTTCTAGAGGTTGCCGAAACAGGCTGGAAAGTACGCATTGATTGGTAGACCATCTTATTCCACTTTCACTGACGACGTACAAATTATGGGGTAGATCGTGGAGATAACCCGATATTTTTCGGTAGTGAGCATCCTCTGGTAGAAGCTAAGCTACGAGTGGGATAATAGCCTTGCGGTCTTCCGGATAATCCGGGAAACGTTCCTTGTACCATTTATGGTGTGAAAAAGCCCTGGGGAACAGGTTGGCAATGGTAAAGACCATGAAGGCCAGCCCCGGAAGGTTCCAGAGCAGGATGGCAAAGCCGATCCATTCAGTGATTTCCCCAAGGTAATTCGGACTGGTTACCCAGCGGTAGAATCCGCCGTAGGGGATCTTGTATCCGGTCTCTCCCGGCTTGCGCAGGTTCCTTAGAATGCGATCCGAATGAAAACAGATCGAGAATCCGACGATCATTAAAACGATCCCAATGATGAAACGCGGATCGTAAAGCCAGTCGGTGGTGAAGTGATCTCCGATATGGCCCAGTCCGTACGCAATTCCGAATCCGTTGATCATATTGAAGATGAATCCCACCGCGACGGCCATCACCGGCTTGGTTTTCCCCTTGCCTTTTAGTGCGAATGGAAAGTACAGCGACCGGTAGCAGTAATGAGCGGTCCATATCCCGAAGATAACCAGAGGCGTTAGCTCGGAAGAATAGTCCCCGTAGAAGAACACGATTGGGACCACTGTCAGGGGCGGGAGTTCCATGATGAACCAGCCGAGGTTGTAGGGCATGCCCAGTTGTTTTTCTGGTTTTGCATGTCTTCCGTACGTTGCAGTAAAGAAGAAGAGGGCAGGGAAACTGAGCCCTGACACCACGAAGATGATCCAGAGGCAGATGACGTAAATCGTATGCAGATCAGGCATTTACCGCCCCGTTAATCGATGTAGAACCGGGCGCTTTGGATTTTCTTTGTTTTCGGATCGAACCTGAAAAACCCGACCCCTTTCGATTCGTTTCCGGAGAAGGTGAAACTGACGAATTGCCCGGCAGCCAGGAGCTTGGTAACATTCAGTTCTGTATTGATGTGTTCGCAGAAGGCTTCAGGTGAAATTGGGTTTTCATGTGCCGGAAACGCAATCCCTTCATTTTTCTCATCAAACAGACTGACCAGCGTCTCCACGTCTTTGTTATTGACTGCTTCAGCGAATTGATTGGCCGCATCCTTTCCCTTATTACGAATTCCCTGAAATCCCCCGGCAAATTCCAGGGTCCCCCGGATTCCCATGATTTTCATCATTCGGAACCCAAGTGAAGAAAAAGACATCATCCCGGCCCAGCCCATACCGAGGACTTGCTTGACCATCGGCAGGAGCTCCCAGTGGGCGCGAAGACGAGAAATTCTTGGCACGCCGTATTCGTCGGTCATTTCGTAGACCACGTGCATCGGGACAAAGGCCGTTACGTTTGCCGACATACTCAACTCGATGGTTACATCACGAACCACGGTATTGCCTGATACGATATCCTGATCGATATGAAAGGCGATGTTATTCGG
>CAZDMY010000295.1:0-3535 GCA_964506405.1 uncultured Dehalococcoidia bacterium
TGGTACTATCGATTTGAGAGACAAACAGCAGTAACGGAAGGGTGATGATAAACGCAATAGCTAAAATGACTGCAAACGCTCTTCGAATCCACATCATGATAGTCTCCTCTGAGGCACTTTCCCTCTAGTATAATCGTTCTCATCCGGCAATGCCCTCCAGTGAATGGATAGTATTGAGAGGGTTACATACACTACAAATGCACAAGGCACGTGGGTAATTCACCAGTAAAAGATTTCAAATTCGCTTCTCCGAAAACAGCGTATGAAAGATATCGGAGATATATACAATGCCTATCGGCTGGCCGTTCTTCAATACCGGTAGCCGGCGGTATTTGTTCTTGACCATACGATCCAGAATCACGACCAAATGATCTTCCATTTCCACACCCACGACATGGCGGCTCATAATATCGCTCACTTTCTTTCCATGAAGCATTTCGAGGAGGATTTTCAACTGGCCTTCCCAATTGAGTTCTTTCCCGTCAACACCCAGATTCAGAAACGACGGCCTCAGATGATAAAGGATGTCGAACATGGTCACCACCCCTACCAGTTTGCCGAAATCATCGATTACCATCAGGCTGATCGTTTTATATCCCGTATCCCTGACGATGCCGTGTGCGATCTTATCGATGGCTTCGTCAATCGGAGCCTCCTCATGAATGGTATCGAAATGGCTGACCATGATATCTCTGGCATGAAGTGTCATATTCTCACTCCTGTGTAGAAGCTTGCCGGTTTTGTGCTTTGGATTATATCAGATTATCTTCGATAATTGTGTAGCCCAACAGCGTCTAATAATTGACCATTCCTAAAGCCAGCCGGGCAGTCTTATCGACACGTGACGATCCCACCAGACGATTATGGGTGGCATGACAATCATCGAGCTAAGGAGGCACAACAGAACCGCAATTGTGGTGGCAATGCCAAAATCTTTGATCAATACAAAATTCGATGAAATCAGAATTCCAAATCCACCCAAAGTGGTGAGAGCTGTGGCAACTATTGCCTGGCCGGTGGTAGAGATCGCAGTTACCATTGCCTCCTCAGGCTCCTGGCCTGCATTCTCTCGTTCTTCCTGATATCGGCCCAGAATCAGTACCATGAATTCAGTCCCGATTCCGACCACCAGAACGCCCAGCACAGCAGTCATTGGATTCAGTGCCACCTTCGCCAGATACAAATCCAGCGAAGCCCAGCCGATAACCAGTCCCACGGGAATAATGATGAACACAGCTTTCGTAAGGCGCCGATAGATTAGCAGCAGTACGACAAACGTTGCACTCAAACACAATACGTTCATCAACAGGCGGTTCCCCATCATCGCACTCAATGCTTTGGCACCGAGGGCCATGCTGCCGCCCGAGGCAACGGTAACCCCGGGTATTGCAGTTTCCTGAGCATCCTCCACCACTCCATCAATGACATCGTTTACATCCTCAATCGAGTCGTATTTGATGTAAAAGGAAATCTGGCCCATTTGCCGGTCATCCGATACGAATTGCTGAACGAATACATCCGGCGTGTTGGCGAGAATTGAATCGATTTCATCCGAGCCCGGGATGGTTCCATCCGGTTCGCCGGCAACAAGCGTCACCAAGCTGTCCACTCCTGCGATGATCCTCATTTCCTCATCTTCCACCCCTTCAACAACCCCATAGGTTGAAACCATTTCGTTCTGATAATCCCGCAGCCATTCCAGGACGGCGGGATCTGTCACATCGTCCGCAGTGATCGTAAATCGCAGTTGCCCCATATAACCTTGAACTTCGCGAAGTTCCTCAATATCATCGAGCACATCAGCACCCTGGGGCATCAGGCTTTCAAATTCACTGTTCGTCGGAAGCCATCGATCCACAACACCACCGGCCACCGCAGCTGTGATTGCCACTATCACGAAGAACAAAGGAAGCCGAAGCGAGATCCTGGCTAAAAAGGAAAGGGACAGTTCCATATAACGGGTTGCTGCTTGTGCTGTTTTACCCAGATTGATAGTGGGCAGGCGTCGCTCATGGACATTGATAATGCTGTTTAGTGTGAAAAATGCTACCCCGTATGAAATAAGCATCCCAATGGCGAGCATCATGCCAAAATCGCGGATCATGGGGACCTCGGATATATACAGGGTGATGAATCCAATTAATGTGGAAACAAGGGCAATACCCACTGAAGGCCACATCCGGGCCGTTGATGTGGTGAGGGCTTCATCGACGGAATCCGTTTTAGCTGCTTCCTCCTGGTATCGCTTGTGGAACTGGATGGAGTAATCGATGCCCAACCCGATGAGCACGGGCAAGACGGCCATGGTAGCCATTGATAAGGGAACTCCCAGGTAACCCATGATACCAAACGTCCACAGCGCGGCGATGCCAACCATCAGCAACGCAAGCAGGTTCCACCGGACCCTGAATGAAACCAGAAGGATGAACCCCATTACCACCACGGAGAGTATAAGCAGCTTGGTCATATCGTTCCCGATCGCGTTGCTGATCTCGTCCATCATTTCCAGGTCACCCGTGATGGCGATATCGACATTCGGGATCTCGTTTTGATCGCTTGAGAAAAAGTCCTCGATATCGTGTATCAGCCCGATGGACGTTTCATAGTCATTGCTTCCGGCTGCGGTGACGGTCATCAGTACGTGTTGATCGTCGGGCACCAGTTGCGCCAGTTCCGGATGCATAGCATCCGGCGAATCTCCCAGAACAGCATTGATCAGCAAGGGGCTATTCCATTCGATCGAATACCCCGTTTTGGCAGCTTCTTCAGCCGCTAACTTCAGAATGGTAACGGGGCTGATGATGGAATGCACCCGAGCATCATCTTGAGGAGAATAGACTGTATGGAACGCATCGATAACGTTAAGGCTTTCAGAGGCGAATATCGCATCCAGTGGCCCTCTGAAAACGATAACCACAGGATCGGCTCCGAATTCAGATTCCAGTTGCCGGGTATTCTTAAACACACTGGAATCGCTCGAAACCAGTGTATCGAATCCGCCTTTGGTTTCGAGGTGAGCAATCCCGGGTATCAGGACCCCGGTTAAGATTATCGCCAAAGTGATAAACAGCCAAGAACCTCGAACGATGAATCGTGCGAGCGTGAACGGAAAAAGCAGTAACTTGGCCGGCAGCTTCCACATGATTCTAGTGCAATTGTAGCATAGTTCTTAGAAGCAGACCGTACGATGGGACCCCGTGTTTTGATCCGTAATACTGTGATACAATTACCCCATGGAAGAGATACTTGAACTCGCCCGAAAAGCAGCGCAGCAAGCAGAGATATTTTCAGTTGCGAGCCGGCGGACCGAGGCATCGTTTGAGGCCAACCGGCTCAAGCAGGTCCAGACCAGTGAATCCGCCGGGACCGCGCTAAGGCTGATAAAGGATGGGCGGATTGGCTTCTCGGCCACCACCAGATCCGACGGCCTGAAAACGCTCGTCGAAATGGCTCTTGAGATGGCGCCATTCGGGGCGGAAGCGAAATTCGAACTTCCTGGCTCCCAACTATATCCAACTGTTCAAGTTTTCGATCC
>CAZDMY010000296.1:0-3514 GCA_964506405.1 uncultured Dehalococcoidia bacterium
GGAGAGGGAAAAGAAGTTCGTTGCGGCGGCCAGGGACAATAATATCATTGGAGTAAAAGGACATCGTTCAGTTGGGGGCATCCGGTTTTCCATCTATAATGCCGTCACGATTGAGGATGTCCAAAAGACCGTCGATTTCATGGAGAAATTCCGTAAAATTACTTGAAAAGAAGGTAGACCATGAAAGTACTCGTCTCCGATCCGATCGATAACGAAGGCATCGAGTTCCTGCAGCAGCATCAGGTGGAAGTGGATGTTAACACCGGCCTGCCGCCGGAGGAACTGGTTCGAATCATCCCCGAATATGAGGGGCTGATCGTTCGCAGCCAGACGAAAGTAACGGCGCAGATCATTGAAGCGGGCTGCAAATTGCAGGTCATCGGCCGGGCCGGAGTAGGGATCGATAATATCGATCTGAAAGCTGCGACGCAGGCGGGCATCATTGTGGTGAATGCCCCGGAAAGCAACACGCTCTCGGCTGCCGAGCATACGATTGGGTTGATGCTGGCGCTGGCCCGTAACATCCCGCAGGCTCACGCTCGATTGAAGTCAGGCAAATGGGATCGAAAGGCCTTCACCGGCGTGGAAGTAAGAAATAAGACCATAGGTATCATCGGTTTAGGCAAGGTGGGAACGGAGGTTGCCAAGCGGTGTCGCGGGCTGGATATGCGGGTGATCGGGTACGATCCGGTGGTTTCAGAAGAGTATGCCGCGAGCTGGCGGGTCGAGCTGGTAACGCTGGATGAACTCCTGGCAAAATCAGATTTCATTACTATACATGTTCCACTTACGGATGCCACCCGTGGACTGATAGATGAACGCGCTTTGGGTAAAGTAAAACCGACGGTCCGTTTTCTCAATGTGGCGCGGGGAGGCGTGATCGATGAGGAGGCGCTTCTGATGGCGGTTGAAGAAGGGCGAGTGGCGGGTGCGGCAATTGATGTTTTCAGCAAGGAACCGGCGACGGAAAACGTGCTGCTTAAGAGTGATAAGATTGTTGTGACACCGCATCTCGGTGCTTCGACGGTTGAAGCGCAAACAGGTGTGTCGCACGACATCGCTGAACAGTTTATCAATATTATGGAAGGCAGGCCGGCCAGGCATGCCGTTAATATGCCGATGGTTTCTCCGGAGACTATGCCATTCCTGGCTCCGTATATGGAACTGGGATCAACTATAGGGGGGCTGGCTGCCAGGCTCTCTGAGGGGCAGCTTAATGCTATCACGGTTAAGTATGAAGGTGACATTTCCAGCTATCAGACGGAAGCGCTGAAGGCGATGATGCTTGGCGGGTTGCTCGAACCGACCAGTGATGAGCGGGTAAACATGATTAATGCCAACCTGATTGCCAGGCGGCGAGGGCTCAAGGTGATCGAGCAGGAGAGCGCCACCTGCGAGAGTTACAGCAGCCTGTTGACCATCGAGGTAACCACCAGTAAAGGCACGAAGGTGATATCAGGCACGATCCTCAGGGGTGAGCCCCATATTGTGCGGGTGAATGAGTTCTGGGTGGATATCGTTCCTTCGGGTGCTTACTGGCTCTTCTGTGACCATTTGGATCGTGCGGGCCTGATCGCTTCGGTAGCAACAATAACCGGCCAGGCAGATATCAACATCAGTTCCATGTATGTCGCCCGGCAGCAGGTTCACGGCCCCGCCCTGATGGTAATGTGCCTGGATGAACCACTGACCGAAGCGCATATTCAAGAAATCCTGGCGATACCGGATATATACAGTGCCAGGGTGGTGAAGCTTTAGGGCTCAATTTCACTAAGAATAACGTTCCAGGAAACAGCACAAGGACTAATGTTCGTACTTCGACTATACTCAGCACGAACGGTTTGTCTACCCTCAAAAGACTATTTCCGTTCATCCCTCAACCATAAGGAAAGGTAAAACCATGCAAAAACGAAGTAGCTTTGTATATCCGTTCAGTGCCATCGTCGGGCAGGATTTAATGAAAAAGGCATTGTTGTTAAACGCTGTCAACCCGAAGCTGGGCGGCGTGCTGATTCGCGGTGAAAAAGGCACGGCGAAATCGATTGCGGTCAGGGCGCTGGCCCGTTTACTCCCGGAGATAAAAGTGGTGAGCGATTGTCCCTTTGGCTGCGATCCTGGTTTGATTGAGGATTTGTGCGACACCTGTGCCGACCGCCGGGCTCGTGGAGAGCCGTTGCCGGAAACGATGAAGCAGATACCGATTGTGGATATGCCGATCGGAGCGACCGAAGACCGGATCGTTGGCACTCTCGATATTGAACGCGCTATACAATCTGGTGAAAAGCATTTCGAGCCGGGCCTGCTGGCAGTGTCGAACCGCGGAATACTCTACATTGACGAAGTCAATCTGCTGGACGATCACCTTGTAGATGTATTGCTGGATGCGGCGGCAATGGGAGTGAACTTCGTTGAACGGGAGGGCATCTCGTTTTCGCACCCGGCTCAGTTTGTACTGGTGGGAACTATGAATCCGGAAGAAGGCGAATTGCGACCTCAGTTGCTGGATCGATTCGGCCTGGCGGTGGAAGTTGCCGGTCTTAACGATCCGGGGGATCGTGCTGAGATCGTGCGCCGCCGTTTTGCCTTCGAAAAAGATCCTGCATCCTTCATCAGTTCGTGGCATAAAGAACAGGATGAGATGAGAAACCGGGTCGTGGAGGCAAAAAGCCTGCTGCCCCAAGTACAGTGTGATGATGACATATTGAGGCTTATCACTCGAATCTGTATCGATTTTGCCGTCGACGGCCATCGGGCGGATATTGTAATGCATAAGACGGCCATCACCAATGCTGCTTACAATAAAAGAACAAAGGTGAATGAAGGTGATGTTCGCCAGGCGGCGGAACTGGCTCTCCTGCATCGCAGGCGCAGGCAGCCGTTTGAGGATGCCCAGTTCGATCAGAAGCAACTGGAAAAGAGTATCCTGACGTGGTACGATTACCGCGATCCTGAGATACGGGAAAAGGCCCTCGAAGAACCGGAAGAGGTTTCCGAGGAGGGTAACGGCCCCGAGGCAAGGGGATCCCCGGATGCCGGTATCGTGTTCGATCCGGAATCGCCGTACAGTGTGAAGGCGATCACTACACCGCTGCTGGATCAGTTGCATCGGCGCGAATCGGGTCGGCGGTCCAAAACCCGCACTGACAACCGGAGCGGACGGTATGTTGGCAGCGAGATCCCCAGGGGCAGAGTGACTGATATTGCCTTTGATGCCACATTGCGAGCCGCTTCGGCGTACCAGTGCGAGAGAGGAAACAGCAGGTCGAACGGAGCTTCCATGCTTATCGAAAAACAGGATTTACGCCAGAAAGTGCGGGAGCGGAAAGTGGGGAACCTGATCCTGTTTGTCTTAGACGGCAGCGGGTCGATGATTGCAGAGGAGCGGATGGTGGCTACGAAGGGGGCCATCCTTTCGCTGTTGCTGGATGCCTACCAGAGGCGCGATCATGTGGGGCTGATCATATTCAGAGATTACAAGGCGGAACTGGTATTGCCGCCGACTAACAGCATCGAT
>CAZDMY010000297.1:0-3449 GCA_964506405.1 uncultured Dehalococcoidia bacterium
CCCGGGATGTTGAGCAGCCGGTCAATCAGCAAATCCGCCTTGCCGGGCAGGTTCAATCCCTCTGCCCATTTAGACCGGTCGGCCTGGTTGCGCCCGAACCGGTTGCCTCCCTTTTCAATAAGCTCAGCATCTTTCTTCCAGGGAGCGGTAGGGCCATGCCCCAGGTCGACCAGATCCTCGCGCCAGGCCTTGATTATGTTCACCTGGTCCCCGGCAACGACGCAACGGGAATTGGTGCACGAGCCACAAAGATTGCAGGCATATACATAATCAACAAACCCGGGCTCCATCTCTATCCTGCCTTCGATCAGCGTGCGCCCGGCCTGGATCCACCCCTGGGCGGAATAAGAAATCCTTCGATAGTGTTCCCATGTCGGACAGAGTCTATCGGGAGCCGGGCCTCGCGGCGGGTAAGGGGTCCAGGGGCCTCGTTGACAGACGCCACAGGCCTGGTCGTTCCATAGCTTCAGATGATATTGATCAAGTTTCGGATAATCCATAATGCCTCCTTAGTCCTCCATATCCGGCGGCATGCCGCGGTGCATAATGTTGTTTGGGTCTAAAGTCCGTTTGACTTTGCGGTAAAGCTCGAGGTACGAGCGCTCGATGTGCTTGGTCATGTTCGGGAACGGCCCGGGGTAATCCGGTGCATAGCCGGCTTCGATCCAGCCATCGTGTACTTCCTGAACAATATCAAAAATCCGGTCCATATCGGTCTCTTCGTTATACACATAGATCGGGAAGTTATTGCAATAATTTCCGTCCACCCACCACCCCATTCCTCGATTCAAGCCGTACTTCTCACCGACGGCATTATAGTGGTTGAAAATCTCCTTCGTCTTGTGAATGGGATGGAAGCCGCCGCAGGATATCTGCCGGCGTGAAGGTTCATACGGAAGTGAAATTGAAGCTGCTGAGCCCCATTCGGCAGTTTGCTCGCCTTCCTTGAAGGGGCGTCCACCTGCCTGGATGACCAATTCTGTTGCTTTCCTGACCCGGAAATCGACTTCTTCCTGCCATCCTTCGGCAATCATAGAGAGGATCCACTTTCCGGGTGCGGGCGGCAATTGATTGGTAATGCTCATCTGATCATCCGTGATGCAGATGGCATAGGAGATGTTCGCTTCCACTAAGAGCCGTACTGCTTCCTGAACCGTATCTTCATCCGGAAAAGCGAAATCAACCTGCTGCTGGGCTTCCGGGATGCGATACATTCTGAAATATACTTCCGTGATGACGCCCATCGTTCCCAGCGACTCCAGGAAAAGTCCGGTCAAATCCGGCCCAGTTCCCTGATACCGGGTAAACTTGCCCGCCTTCCCGAAGTGAGAGGAACCGGTGTGCACGATCTCCCCGGTAGGTGTGACCACCTCCAAACCCAGCAGGAAATCCCCCACACGACCGTAGACGGATGCGCCGACTCCCATGCCATTGAAGTTCACCCACGCTGCCAGTGTAACAGCGTTCCCGAATTCCGGTTTCCAGGGGATTTTCCAGCCATGTTTGGCCAGGTCCTTGATGATCTGGTAAACTGTAACCCCACCCTGTGCCGTAAAGGACTGGCATCCTTCATCAAGCTCAATCGGCGCATTCATCCGGTTCAAGTCCAGGGTAATCCCGCCTTCCCGAGGAATGGCCGCTCCGGTATTTGTGGTGCCGCCAGCCCGAACATTGACCGGGGTGAGGGTTTCGTTGGCCAGCTTCATGATTTGTGAGACTTCCCGGGTGGAAGCCGGGTTAACCACGATCTCAGGCCTGCGATGAAGCTCATAACTCCAGGCCCGCGCGTAGGCACACAGTTCCCAGGGATCGTCGGTGACCCATCGCTCGCCGACAATTTCTATCAGTCTTTCTTTTACCGTCCTTTCCAAATCTTCTCCTCCTTTTCTGTGGAATGAATAAAAGGTTTATTACGGTTAGTAAAATGCGCTGTTAATATTTCTATCTCCCGATAACCTCCTTGCTATATTTTTGTTTTTTTTAACGAGTATTGCGGGAAGTATCAACCGGCCCCCTGTTTGAGCTTACGATCCACCAGGTCCTGCAACGTGGTTTTACACAGAATCTCATCGATAGCCTGCTTGATCTGGACCCAGACATCGTGCGTCACACATTCACCAACGTTGGGGCACGTATCCGGATCGTCAGCGCATTCCGTTGGCGAGATTGATCCTTCAGTAACTCGAACAATATCGTGCAGCGTTATTTCAACCGGTGATCTGGCCAGGGTGAAACCCCCGTGAGCACCTCGGGTGGAACGGATCATCCCCGCAGCCCTGGGAGCCAGTAACAACTGTTCCAGGTAACGGCCCGATATATCCTGGCGCTTAGCAATATCTTTCACCAGCACTGACCCTTCACCCGAATGAATGGCGATGTCGATCAGAGCCCGGATGACATATCTCGCCTTTGTCGTCAGTTGCATTTCCAGTTACCCTATCGCTACGATTGTATACATCAATTTGATGAATATCATAGGTTTACTAATAAATTATCACCCCAAAACTTTCTTGTCAACCCGCTCCAGACCATAGATTACCCTTATGAAAGGGATAGTGCCTCGAAGCAGTCATAAGTCCTTTACGAACGAGCGTTCCTGAAAAAAATACTTCCATTGTTTCAGCTGTGGTGTGATCAGTCCGCAACTCATTCCGTCGAAATTGACAGTAGGTAAAAGGATTTGTTATATTTACACCGGTTGCCTATTTTTCTATTAGTTGTTCGGATTACCTGATCTACAAATTAATGTCTTAAGGAGGAAAAAAAAGTGGCAGGAATTACCTCGTATGGTGCCTATGTTCCCTATTACCGGCTGAGCCGCAAAGAGATTGCCCGTGCATGGGATGGATATCCCGGTGACGGTGGACGCGCAGTTGCTAACTGGGACGAGGACACCATAACCATGGCGGTGGAAGCCGTCATTGATTGTCTGCGGGGCTTCAAGAGGAATGTGGTGGATGCCTTGCTGTTTGCAACCACAACCCATCCGTTTCAGGAGAAAATGGGAGCAGCAGTAATTGCTCAAGCAACGGATTTGAAGAACGATCTGTTTGCTATCGATTGCGGCGCCAGCCTGAGAGCTGGCACTTCGGCGATGAAACTGGCTATGGACGTAGTCAATGCCGGCTCACAGAAAAACGTTGTCGTGGCAGCCTCTGATTGCCGTCTGGCACCCCCCAACTCCGGGGCGGAAAGCGATTTCGGCGACGGAGCCGCTGCACTGATGTTCGGGAATAGTAACGTTATCGCGGAAATTGAAGGTGTGTATTCATACACCGAAGAATTCACCGATCGCTGGAGAAGGGCGAACGATCAATTCGTCAAGTCCTGGGAAGAGCGTTTCGTCAATACGCAGGGCTATAACCGGCTGCTCACTACCACGGTAAGCAATGCGCTGAAAGAATTCAAATTAAAGGCCAAAGATGTCAGCAAGCTGATATTCCCGTCCC
>CAZDMY010000298.1:0-3437 GCA_964506405.1 uncultured Dehalococcoidia bacterium
ATTAAGAGTCAAAAGGGATCAGCTTCCGCCAGGAACGATATCTTGCAGAACTGTGGTATAATATAGGTAAGAATAAAGGAATACTGGAAATAGAAGTTAGCTACAATTGAATATTGACTGCTGTGTTTGGTAATCGAGATCATCGTCCCTTCTCTTGAGAGTAAAAGGGGATGATCGTTATTTAAAAGAGAAAGAATAAGTACCAAATAACAGTAAAGGTTTGTCTAATAGACCGAAGCGTTTTAAGCTTCGGTCTATCCATTTTTAAGGGGAGTTTTTTAAGTTAAGGTCGAAGTTAATTATGAAAGGAGGTGAGAGGAATGTTCAGTCCGATGACCAAGAATCAGCGGAAAGCGGCCATGATGGTGATCCCATCATTCGCGGTGGCACTGGTGGGATTCAGTACAGAAGCCATTCCCATGTTCGTCGCCATTGCAGCCTTCCTGATCGGTGCCATCTTCTGGTATAAAGCCATGTTCGCAAGGTAAATCAAATTTGAAAAAGGAGTGAGATTACTTATGATTCCCGATTACATTGAATTGGATTCGTTCAAATATGCCGAGGAGCAGCATATCAAAGCGCTCATCCGAGCCCTCAGCGATGGATCAGATGTCGTCCGGGAAATGGCTGCCCTGGCACTGGGAGGCATTGGTCATCCCTGGGCTGAAGAATCGCTTGTGACCGCATTCAAGGACAGAAGCGTATGGGTTCGCCGGGCTGCCATTCTTGGGTTGGGAAAGATCGGTTATCCCTCAATAATTGAACCACTCATCGAGACCATGCAGGATGAGGAGCCATTAGTTCGTCAAGCCATTGTGCTGGCCCTCAGGGAAATGAGTGACGAGCGGGTGGTGCAACCAATTATGGCTGCTCTCAAGGACACGGATGAAGAGGTCAGGATAGAGGCCTACAGGGCACTAAAGAAACTATGCATCCGGGTTTCGGAGGATTCCATCTTGGCGGGTTTGGCTGACCCGGACCCCGAAGTGCGCTCCTGTGTGATTAAGGCTTTGGGTAAGATGCGCGCAAAGAAAGCTATCGATCCATTACTGGCAGCTTTGAATGATGAATGCAACTGCATCCGCTGTGATGCAATCGATGCCCTGGGACAAATTAGGGATACCAGGGCAGTGGAACCGCTGATCGGTCTATTGAGAAACCCAGAGACTCACCTATGGGGATTTGTCGCCGAGGCCCTCGGATATATTGGGGATGCACGTGCCATCGAGCCTCTGATCGATATCTTCCATTACGAAAAGAATGATTCGTATAACGAAGTAGCCGAAGCGCTGGGGAAGATCGGGGGAGAAAGAGCTCTTGAAGCTCTGCTCGAAGCCCTCGATCACGATGAATGGCCCATGCGGGAAGCCGCAGCAATGGGATTGTATCTACTGGGTGATGAACGAGCCGGAGCCCCTTTGGTTGCCGCCCATCACAGGCTGATGGAGGAGGTGTGCCGGGGGGACGTTCGTGAGTACGAGTACTGCTCGTTTGAGAGCGCAGGATCTGCCATAACCGGCGCCTTCACGAGTATCTATCTTGAGAAGGAGGTGAATCCGTATGTTCGAGAACATCCCGAGGATAACTGATGAAAACCTCAACGTGATGCTGGAAAGGGAATTGGCCCGTTTCAAGTCCATCATTACCCGGTGTCAGCAAGACGAATACACGCTGGATCAAGTAGTCGATACGGGATGCGAGGAATTCGGCACATCGAATCCAAACCTGTTGAAAGCGGTCCGGGCCTGTGCCTTCGGGGTGTTCGGTGGGCTGGAAGATGACTATGGCCCGGAGGTTGCCTGGAAAGCTGGAGTGCTTACCATTCCGGGCCTCCTGGTGGCTCTCCGGTTAATCGATCGGGAGCTGGAAGCTCAGGAAATCGAAAGGAGGTTGGGATGATTGGATCATGGCTATAAAATGACCGATGAGTATTCTATTGAACTAGCAGAGGGGTTATTTGAATATCAATTCGGTACTCATTCCTGCCCGAACAGCCAGGCGATGGATACGCCCAGCGCCCTGGCGATTTGCTCACACTCGATGTCGGTAATAGGCCGCTGCCCGTTCTCCATCTTCGAGACGCTCGACTGGTCGACGGATAATCCCGCCAGATGAAGTCGGGCCACAAGATCGATTTGGGTGATAGGTGGGTCGGCTGTCTTACGTCCCTCCCGGATACGCGGGCCTATTACATTCTTTTTCACAGTTGAAATGGTACCGAATATTCCCGGTAGAAATATTCTCACGGGGCATAATTTCTGTTATTATTTGGGCGGATTAGAGCCAACGGAAAATGGAATAAACTGGTTCCTTAAAAATTACGTATAAAAGAAAGGAGAAACAACGATGAATGACGAGATATCAATAAGGAAATCGAAGGAACTCTACGAACAGCTTTTCAATGATCATCCCCATGATCTACTTGCCCTGGAAACTCGGTTGCCGTCCTCTTTGCGATATAATCAACGGGACAAATACCGAACCGTAATTACTATGATCCTTTCTCAGGAAACGAGTGACTGGAAGCTATTCCGCAGTTTGAAGGGTTTTTTCGGTAAATACCCAAATGTAAATGACCTTCAGAACATCACACGACAAGAACTCAAGACTGTGCTTGCTGCATGTGGGTTCACCACGAAAGGATATGCTGGGGAATATAATGTCGATAGAATGTGGCATTTTATTGAAACCCTTGGCAACCAATTGAATACTTCTAATTTGACCGCATTTGTCAAAAAACTCCCATTACAAGGTTATGGGCACGGATACGGGGAGAAAATGGTTCGAGTTCTAATAGCCTACGTCTTGGGCCAGCAAAACTTACTGCCTCTCGATACCCCTGGTTTCGAGGTTTTGAAACAGCAAGGATTCGATTCAAGTATTAACCATTGCAGAGAACGGATAGAAAGAGAGTTGTCAACAGATTCTGATACTATACTTATCGATTTCCATGAGTTACTTCGATTCAAAGGCCAGACGGAATTGAAGGGTATAAAACGAGGCAGCCGAAAGTATGATGAAATAATTAAGGGATGGAACGCTTGGCGAATGCTTTGTGCCAGGGACGATAGCAAGTTCAATGAGGATTGGATCCGCAGAAACCTCGTTAAGGATAATAAGCTGGCAAAAGAACTTTGGAGTTCGTATTCTTAAAAGGCACTTACAAGCGGTAATTGATTACAGTAGTAATCATGAGTAATCATGAATTTTCATCGCCATTCGAACCAAGCATTAGAATCCGTGCTAGCACACCGATTAAATACAACAGTTATCCGGAAATATCACTTAAGGGGCAAAACGGCGTAAATCAGCCGTTTCGATGGTGCGGAGATCGAAAAAAGGGGGGAAGCCAAAGATTATTGGCTTCCCCCCTTTCCTTAGTAAAGGTTGTTATTAATTCCTATCGCTGGCTACCAGCGATCTCCGGAGGTTTTTCA
>CAZDMY010000299.1:0-3408 GCA_964506405.1 uncultured Dehalococcoidia bacterium
CGATCGCATTCTCTACCCCAAAATCAAGGATTCCAACGGAAACTGGCACAATGCCCCCTGGGATGAAGCCCTCGATCTCTGCGCGACCAAGCTTCAGAATATCAAGGTGCCAAACTGAGAGTTATTGATCCGCGATATATCGAGTTATGTGACATAGCATACGTCTGGACAATAGTTATCTATAGTATACATTAGACTATACTTATGTTAATATGGCATAAATTATTATTATTTTTAATATTTGCCATTACAATATATTTTGAAGTGAAGATCGGTAAGATCTACGGAAAGGTGCTGGAGAAAGCCCCGTTGCCATGAAGTTCCTGGGAGCGGCGCAGAAGCTGGGCTCGCCGTTCATGAAGCGGCGCAAGACCGTCGATATCGAGGTTATTGATACTACTGAAATATTGGATAAGGTGACGTAACGAGAAATTCACCCTCACCTGACCACTCGCCTCCCTAGGCGGATCGTCGAACTCAAGGGAGAGGAAATGCTCACACCCGCGAGGAAGCGCGTTAATGTGAGGGAAAGACCAACCGGTGCGGAATTGTGCGCGGCCGAACCGGTTATACGATATTTATCAGAATAACGAAGGGGGTCCAATTGGACGTAATCAAAACTGACTGCGCACTTTGTGTCAATTGTTGTGGATTGGAATGTTATGTTGAGGATGGCAAGCTGGTGAAAGTTGCCGGTATGAAAGAACACCCGGCCAGCCGGGGCAGACTGTGTCCCAAAGGGGAAAACCTCGTAGAGTTCCTCTATTCTCCGGATCGGATCGTGCATCCGATGAGGAAAGGTCAGGATGGCATCTGGCAACAGATTACCTGGGATGATGCTTATGATGAAATTGCAGAAAAACTGTTGAAAGTAAAACGGGAATATGGCCCCGAGGCGCTGGCGCTTTATTGCGGATCGATAGGTGTAGAACACTTCGAAGCGGCAGCATTTCTGCAGAGATTCAAAGCCGCTTTCGGCACGCCTAATTTCTTATCAGTTGAAGGTGGGTGTTTCAGGGATCGTATATTAGCACGCCAGATGACCTTTGGCCGGTATACCATTCCGGATGAACTGGAGTACACCAAACTGGCCGTGCTCTGGGCTCATAATCCCGAGGAATCTATGGCGCCACTGGGATACCGGATGCGGGAATGTGCAGCCAATGGAATGGAGATTATCGTCATCGATCCCAGGCGTATACCGCTGGCTGAACTTGGTATGTATTTGCAGCCGCGCCCAGGAACCGATCTGGCCCTGATGCTGGCCATGGCCAACGTGATTATTGCAGAAGACCTCTGGTCCAAGGGCTTCATCAATGAGTGGGCACACGGTTTTGAGGAATTCAAGGAACATGTTAAGAAGTATACGCCGGAACGGATGGCCGAAATCTGCGGTGTTTCCGCGGTGGATATCAAGCGAGTGGCCCGGAAGATCGCAACCACTAAACCAATGGCCATTTATCAGGGGACGGCGTCGCTTGATCGGCAGAGCATCAATGTGCACAGTCACCGTATGATCGGGATCCTCATGGCGCTTACCGGGAATATCGATATTGAAGGTGGTTGGATTCCTTTCTCACCGTTCTTTCTTACCGATCTGCGATTGCCTTTGGAATCGCGAAAACCGATTGGCGCCGATGAGTATCCGCTCTATTACGAGCTTTGGGGAAGGCCCGTGCCGTATGGGCAGTATACATTATTGACACGTCAGATTCTGGAGGGGAAACCATATCCGATCAGGGCATTAATGAGCTCTGCCGGGAATCCGGCAGTGACTTTGCCTTATCCTCAGAGATTTCGCGAGGCTGTCAAGACGCTGGACCTTTTTGTGGTAATCGATCTTTTTATGACTGAGACCGCGGAGCTGGCTGATATTTTTCTGCCGGCGTGCAGCTTTCTTGAAACCACCGGTCTTGGAAGCTACACTGTTCAGGGCAACTTTGGAGTGCCTTATATTCAGTTAAGGCAGCAAATCGTCGAACCGCTGGGAGAATCCAAGACCGACTGGTTAATATGGTCGGAACTGGCGGAAAGGCTCGGGTTCGGGGAGCACTTTCCCTGGCGGACGAACGAACAAATGCTGGATATGCTGGTAGAACCGTCCGGTTTCAACTACGAGCATTTTAAGAGCCATCCGGAAGGATTTCTATATCGTGACCGGAAATATGCCCAGGTGCCGCAGAAATTCAGGACGCCTTCCGGCAAGATCGAGATATACTCCGACACCCTGGCGGAATATGGGTTCGATCCCCTGCCTACGTTTTACGAGCCAACCGAAAGCCCGGTACAGACCCCGGAGCTGGCTAAAGAGTTCCCGCTCATTCTTATTACAGGGGCACGGCAACTTGAGTATACCAACACCCAGCTACGCAATCTGACAGGAATTCGCAGGCTCCTGCCGGAACCGATGGCGGATATCAATCCGAGCACCGCAGACAGATACAACATTCGTGATCGGGAGATGATTAAGATATCCACACCCGTTGGCAATATCAAGATGAAAGCTAAACATGACGACCGTGTCAGACAAGGGGTTGTGAGCATACCGCATGGCTGGGCGGAATCTAATGCCTGTGAACTGGTTAATGCTGAGCACCTGGATCCGATCATGGGATACCCGGAGGATAAAGCGATACTGTGTTCGGTTGAAAGAATTTAGGACTGTAGATTGTCAAGGAGGACCCAGATATGGTTCTCCTCGATTGTGGTTGAAGGATTGAATATTACTAATGTGTATTCATTAGCTCGGTCTGGAGAATACGGATGGCATTAAATCTCATTGCCTGAAACCTCGATATCGGTTATAACTATCATTTCATATGTAGTGGTGTAGTAATATCTCATAGGCAATCATATTTAAAGATCTATTTTTTTACCACTAGCCAAATATCAAATATTTATCTTTGTAACTATATGATATGACGGGAGGCAACATATGGTTAACGATATTGCCCCAAAAGAATGGTTACGCATAACAAAACAATTACTGAAATTACATCCAGAAGAAGAGGGCATTGAAAGACGTTTATCGGCATTAGGAGAGAGTAATCCCGACGATTTAGTGAAAACCATAATACGGATGGCATTCACTTTAACGGAAGAACAAATGGCAGCTACTCTTAAGATAGTGTTTTCCGTCAATATTGAAACCTCCAAATTGATAGAGTATTCTGAGATGATACCGAGGGATGAACTGATAAGAGCTGTAAGGTGTAGTTTTGAAGGATCAAAACTAAATAATAATACGCAACTGTTCCTTGGTTCCTTATCGGAACAAAAACTACAGTTACTATTTTTTCTTTGCTATCAACCCCGCGATTCTCTCATGAATATGGTTTTTCTTAATGAAATTCTTGGGATATGTGCCCCCAGAAAAGGTGCTAGTCATTATGTTAGCTGGGACCAGGC
>CAZDMY010000300.1:0-3366 GCA_964506405.1 uncultured Dehalococcoidia bacterium
ACTAAGGCCCTCAACCGCCCTTAATTCATTAACATGTTGCGGCTTCTGCTGCGCAATGCGGATCATCAGCGGATCGGCCAGTACCCAGGCCCGCGGATCGTTCCGCTTGCGGGCCATATCTTCACGCCAGCGAACCAGTTCCCGCACGATCGCCCGGCGGCGCCGGCCCAGCTTGCTGATTCCCTTAACCCGCAGAAATTGCTCTTCCAGCGTGTTCTCTTCGTACAACGAGGGCTCATCGTATCGTGCCATTTCCTCGAGAAGCCACGCCTTGTGGCCGACATCCTCGGCAGCGGAAAGGAGCTTGTCGCGAACCGCCGGCAGATAACGGACGTCATCCAAAGCATAGTCGAGCTGGCGGTCGGTCAGCGGCCGCCGGAGCCAGTCGCTGCGCGTCTCGGTCTTGGCCAGCTTCACTCCAAGCATATCCCTCAGTAACGTGCTCAGCGAAAGGGATGAACTTAAGCCCGCAAAACCGCTCGCCAGGCGGGTATCGAATACATTCCTGGGAAAGAAACCGGTGGCCCGCCGCAGTATGGTCAGGTCCTGCTGGGCATCATGAAGAATCTTGACCACCCCGGCATCGGAGAGTATCTCCCCCAGCCCGGAAAGGTCCGAGATGGCCACGGTATCCACAATACAGGATTCCTTCCGGGAGAAGCCGAGTTGGACGATTCCCAGCGTCGGGTAGTAAGTTCGTTCCCAGACGAACTCCGTATCGATGGCAATGTAGCCGGTTTCCCGGGCACGGTCCGCCACCGGGGCCAGGTCCTCTGCAGTTTCTATCAGTTTATTTTTCGCCAATTGGTGCCTCATCTTCCAGGATCGCTTCGATTGTAGCGATCACTTCATCTATGGTGGGCAACTGCATCAGGTTGCCCTGCAGCTTTTTTATCCCGGCCATCCCCCTCAGGTATTTGCCCAGATGCCCTCGGAATGCCTCGCAGGCCAGCCGCTCCACGTGCCCGCTGGGATGCTTGCGAAACCGGTTTTTCTCTTTCATCAAGGCATACAGTCCCCGAAGGTGTTCGGCGATGACCCCCCGGATTTCCTCCCGGGAGGGCGGTTGATCCGGGATTCCGTTCAGAGCGTGATAGATCCGGCGGAATATCCACGGATTGCCGATTGCTCCCTGGCCGATCATAATACCATCCACCCCGGTACGTTCGAACATCTCGAGCGCCTGCCCGGGGCCTTTGATCCCGCCGTTGCCGATAACCGGGATGGAACGCTCCTTTTTGATCCGTTTCAGTGTTTCGAGATCCACCGGACCGCTGTGCCGCTGGTTTGCATAGCGCGCATGAATGGTAATACCGCCGGCCCCCGCCTCCTCGGCGGCCTGAGCCACCTCCGAGATACTGGCGTTCTGCTCGGAAATCCCGAGCCGGGTCTTGATCGTCACCGGCAGGCGGGTAGCTTCGGCTGTCGCTTTCACTATCGCCTGAATCCTTTCCGGTTCCTGCATGAGCGCAACACCAGCGCCCTTACCGGCAATCTTGCGGACCGGGCAGCCGCAGTTGATATCGATCAAATCGAACCGGCCGAGGGATTCAATGATCTCAGCGGCTCTGGCGAACGCATCCGGGTGGGTGCCGTAAACGTGAGCGCCCAGCGGACGTTCCTCCGGGAAAGATTCGAGATAGACCATCGTCTGGGGCAGACGGCGGCGAATCCCCTCTACGGGCACCATTTCCGTGAAGTTCATACCGCTGCCCAGCTTGCGGCAGATATTCCGAAAGGGAGGCGTCGTATATCCTGCCATCGGTGCCAGGAGAACAGGCGGATCGATGGTCAGGGAGGCGATTTTCAACGGATGATAGCTCATAACGGGGAACGGATTCTGGCATTCAGGTAGGATTGTGCCGCGGTGAAGATCTCATTCACCTGATCGGACTGCGGTAAAGCCGCCCGAATGGTCTCCAGGTATCCCCTTTCATAAATGCGCCGGAAGCTGGGAGTGAAATTAATATCGTATATCCACCCGGCTTGCAGCAGCTTGTAATCATTCAAATTCCGTACATCCGCATAATTAGCCAGCCTCCCGCCCGCCAGTTCGAGATAGATGGCTTCAGAAATCCCGGGGGTATCCGGGAAATTCTGCACCAGCACGCTATCTTCGTCCCGGCCGTTTCGGTAGTAATCAGCCAGCACGTTCCAGATATCCAGCTTATCGGCATCGCGCAGCATTCTGCTGAAATGCAGGCAGGTATCCGTTTCGTCTTCAGGCAGGTCTCTGCGATTGTGATACAGTATTGCCCGCAGGATCAGTTCACGCTCGTCTTCGGCCAATTCGTCCAGAACATGTTTTCGGCGGAGGATTCCCACCCCGAATTCCGCATGATCCACCGAGATGCGATCGACGAAGGTTTTATAGCGGGCGTACTGTTCGAACCGGCCGATATCATGAAACAGGGCCATCACTTCAGCCAGCAGCAGATCGTTACCTGCCATGCCCAGGTTTTCACCGATATACAGGATCTCCTGACACACACGTTTGGTGTGCTCTTCCTTCAGAATGATATTCCGATCGAAATCGGCCTTTCCGGTTTTGAAAGTGGCTGCATAATCTGCAAACCATGCCTTCAAATCCGGCAGTTTCCCGGCATTCATCTCAACATCATTGTAGACCATAAGCGGTTACGTATTCAATGCGCTGCCTTCCTTTGCTTGACACATAAAAGGGCTCTGGGTTAGATTAGTAACGGTAAAAAACCGAGTTTTTCAGGGCGAATACGAAAAAAAAGGGAGTGCAAATGGAATACGAGGATATTCTGTATGAAGTCAAGGACCATGTAGCAAGGATCACTATCAACCGGGAAAAGAAATTCAATGCGTTTACTCGGTGGACGCTGCACGAACTGGTGCAGGCATTTGTTGAGGCGGGAGACGATCCCACTGTAGGTGTCGTGGTGCTTACCGGTGCCGGCGAGAAGGCGTTTTGCAGCGGCGGCGATGTGGAGTGGGAGGCGAGAGGTTTCGGTGGCGGCTGGGGCCCGAAAGTCGACGTTTTCACGGCTATCGCCACCTGTCCCAAGCCGACTATTGCGAGGGTTAATGGCGTAGCTATTGCCGGCGGTAATGTGATGCAGGTATGCTGCGACCTGGCTATCGCTTCAGAGAAGGCGCGGTTCGGTCAGGCCGGGCCCCGGGTGGGCAGTTTCAACGCCGCCTTTGGCACCAGCTATCTGGCCCGTCTGGTCGGGGAACGCAAAGCCCGCGAGATGTGGTTCCTCTGCCGCCAGTATCCGGCCCAGGAAGCACTGGCCATGGGTTTGGTGAATGCAGTAGTGCCGCCCGATCAGCTCGATGCGGAAGTCGACAAATGGTGCGGCGAAATACTGGCCCTTTCACCATCGGCGCTAACCG
>CAZDMY010000301.1:0-3343 GCA_964506405.1 uncultured Dehalococcoidia bacterium
ATGTGTTCGCTTCTGCCGTCGCTTTGGTCGATCAGACGGCGGGCGTTGAGCATCATCACCCGGCGGCCGATCTGGGGGAACTCGTGTTCCACCCGGTAACCTTCAACGGTGGTATTATCGGCCAGTATCTCCTCCAGCAGCTTGTTGAGTTCCGGGATGTCCCACTGACGGTTGCCCAGGTGGTAGATCAGCTTGCCTTCGGTGTTCTCCGACGCAGTTTGGAATTGTTGATAAAAGGCCCGGTTGGCCGTGGCGACTTTCAGGTTTTCATCCAGCACCAGCAGGGGCTCCCGGACGGTATCGACGATGTTCTCGGCGTAGGCCAGTGCCTGCCTGGTATTCGTGATATCCATAAACGAGACCACCAGCCCGGCGATGGTGTTATCGCCGGTACGGTAGGGATATACCCGCATCGAATACCATTTACCCGCATCGGTCTCCACATCCTGTTGCACCGGGGTGAGGTGATCCCGTACCTGCCGGAGTGAATCCAGCAGATCGGTCACCTTCAACCGGGTGGTGATATCGGTTACCGGTCGCCCGGCATCGGATTCGGCGAAGTTGAAAATATTGGTCGCCGGCGGGGTGAACCGCAGGATACGCATCTCGGTATCCAGGAAGATGGTGGCGATCTCCGTGCTGTTGATCAGGTTATTCATATCGTCGTTGACCCGTTCCAGTTCCTCGATCTTCTGCTGATACTCCTGGTTGATGGTCATCAGCTCTTCGTTGGAGGATTGCAGTTCCTCGCGCGAGGTTTCCAGTTCCTCGTTGGTGGATTGCAGTTCCTCGTTGGTGGACTGGTATTCCTCGTTGGCAGAGCGCAACTCCTCGTTGGCCGTTTCCAGCTCCTCCATAGTGGAGCGTAAAGTTTCCTGCGTGTACTGCAATTCCTGCTCGAGCTCTTTGATGCGTGCTTCGCTCTCCTGGGACACCGTTTTCTTGCGCCGCTTTCGTTTGGGCTGGTCCTCGAAGGTAATGACCATGTAGTTCTCGTCCGCCTGATGAACGCTCAGCCGCACGTATTGAGAATCGCCGTTGATTTTAATCCGGTTGCTTTCTTTGGAGATCGATTTCGCTCCCTGCGAGATTTGTTGCAGGGCGCTGTTCAACGGCGCGTGCAATTCAGGGATGACCATCTGCAGCAGGTGCATATCCGGCGCCCCTTCCGGCAGGTGCAGGTATTTGCCGGTGTTTCCGTGGGTGTAAATCACCTGATACTCCCGGTTGATTACTACAGCGGGCGGCAGGGCCTGCAGGAGTAAATGGCCCGGCTCGTATTCCGGCTGCGGACGTACCTGCCCTTCAAGGGAAGGATGGGCGTACGGCCGGGGCAGCGCCCGATATATCGGGGAAAGGAGGTCCCTCCATCGTAACGGCGGGGGCGGAACCATCTCCGATTTCTTATGCGCGTTGGTCGCCTTGTAGATGCGCCATTTCCGGCTTACGGTTTCGAAAAGCTCGCTGAACTCGCCCACGGTTTCGGCAGTGCCCAGAAACAGGATCCCTCCATCGTTTAACGAATAATGGAACATGGGAATGATCTTGCGCTGTATTTGGTTATCGAAATAGATCAACAGATTCCGGGAGGAGATCACGTCGGTTCGGGAGTACGGCGGATCGCGGGTGACATCGTGCACCGCGAAGATCACCCTTTCCCGGATATCCCGCTTGACCTGAAAACCGTTTTCGACCCGGTTGAAATAATTATTCAATCGCTCCTCGCTCATATCGCCGACGATGGTGGCCGGATAGATGCTGGCCCGGGCTACGCCGATGGCGTCTTCATCCAGGTCGCTGCCAAACACCTGTATCTCGTAGCGCCGCTTCAACTCGCTGGCGCACTCGATGAGCAGGATAGCAATGGAAAAGGCTTCCTCGCCGGTGGAGCATCCCGGCACCCAGGCCCGCAGGGCGCTGCCCTCCGGCCTCTCTTTTATCATTGCCATCATCTCCTTTTTAAGCAGATCGTAGGCCCCGGCATCGCGAAAAAAGGAGGTCACGTTGATCAGGAAATCCTTCATCAGCGCCTGTACCTCGGCGGGGTGCTGATGAACGAAGTGGGCATAGTCGGGCACCGAATCGATCTGGTTGACGCCCATCCGCCGTTGAATGCGGCGAATGATGGAGGAGGATTTGTAACCGGAGAAGTCGTGCCCCGTCTTGGTACGCACCAGAGACAGGATATTCTTCAATTCCGGCGTGTCCTTATCCAGTTCGGTTTTCGGTGTCGCCGTTTCCTGGCGGTTGAGTTGATTAATGTATTCGCGCAGGTGCTTGCCCATCTCCCGGGAGGGAAGGACGAAATCCTCTACGTGGGCCGAGATGGCGGCACCGGGCATGGCGCTGTACCGGGCCGTCTCCGGGTCCTGGACCATAACGATCCCCATCTCCGACTTGATGGCTTTAGCACCGGAAACGCCGTCGTTTCCGGTTCCGGAGAGAATGATGCCGATGGCCCGTTCTTTCCGGTCCTCAGCCAGTGATTTGAACAAAATATCGATGCTGTGGGTCAAGCCCGGCTCCCGCTGGCGCTTTTCCAGCACGATCCTGCCCTGGTTGATCATCATGTTTTCGCCCGGCGGCATCACGTAGGCGGTATCGGGTTCGATTTGCATGCCGTTGGCGGCGGTTTGGACGGGGATAGTACTTTTGCGTGCCAGGATTTCGGCCAGGTTGCTGCGCTGGGTGGGGTCCATATGCTGAACCAGCAGATAGGCGATGCCGGCGTCGGCAGGGGCTTCCGAGAGAAAATCGTTAAAGGCTTCCAGTCCACCCGCCGATGCGCCCAGGCCGGCGATCGCCATCTCGTCCGGCGGGTTCTTTACGCGGTCAGCAGAGCCAGCCTGTGAAGTGGATTTCCCGGAAGCCGATTTTGAGGCCGATTTCGCCTTACCCTTACCTTTTTGCGGGGTGCTTTTACTCTTTTTGCCGGATGCCTGATTTTTATTTTTCTGGGTTGATTTCTTTTGGGGCATGAAGATATCTCCTGTGATGACGTACGTTGCCGCTTTTTCAGTCGACAGGTCAGATGCTTTTTAAAGTTCCCCAATTATATATCATACAGAGAAAATATGAAACTGTTAGTCCCCTCTCGCTTGTACGGGCGTAAGGTTTTGCGCCCGTACAGACCCCGAAGGGACGAGAGTATTTTGCCTCTCCCTCGAGGGAGAGGACTAAGGTGAGGGTGAAGATACCTCGTTGCTGCTTCTATTTACCATATCACATACCTTTCCTGGCATTTCACCCTCCCTTTTATCCCTCCCTTCAAGGGAGGGAGGATATAAAGATCTCCCTGATCAACCGGAGATTGCCATCCGCCGCGGTCTCTAGATCCGCCGTG
>CAZDMY010000302.1:0-3300 GCA_964506405.1 uncultured Dehalococcoidia bacterium
GATTTCGTGTCTCGATGCACAATGCGAGTAGGGTCAATTTCCTGGCAGGCAATTGCACGGATGATACGATAACCTTCTAGCTCTTCCTCTGTTGTAACAA
Organism: uncultured Dehalococcoidia bacterium; assembly: GCA_964506405.1. Lineage (GTDB taxonomy): Bacteria > Chloroflexota > Dehalococcoidia > SZUA-161 > SpSt-899 > JBGLNL01. The sequence goes on from CAZDMY010000302.1 coordinate 101, forward strand.
TGTCATCAGCTCTCGATTCAAGTTCTTCGATTTGAGATTCATCTTCTTTATGTTTATCTTGGCTCTCAAGCGCAGAACGCAAGCGGTCACTAACCCGTTCGTTGACAAATTGATTAAATGCATGTTTTGCCAGTTGGGTGAATTGAGACTTCTTTGGAGCAGTGAACAGTTCATTAGGATTAGTCCTCCTGAAAAAGAATTTAACGAACTCTTCTTCAGGATCTTCAAACTGGGTATGGAGCACTTTCTTGATAGCTGCGGTGTATTTCAACTGGTTTGCTGCACTAAGCATTTTTTCTAAATCAAAACTGTCCTTGCTCAGTTTTCGGACTTCGTTAATAGCAATAGGTCGTGGGTCATCGATAGAGAATTCAAGAAATGGACGACTATCCATTTTATTTGGTTCTTCGAGATCAGCGAAGAACCAATATTGTATTCCGTTTGTTAAGATGCCAATCCTTGCTTTCGTTACAGAAAAATATCGATAAAGCTGACTCATTTGAGCTTGGGCTAAGTCGGTGCCTGCTTTCTTACACTCAATCAAAGCTATGATCTCGCCCTCATGCATGAGAGCATAATCAACTTTTTCTCCTTTCTTCGTACCGACGTCGGCGACGAATTCTGGCACGACTTCAGTTGGATTGAAAACATCATAACCAAGTGCGACAATGAACGGAAGGACCAGAGCGTTTTTCGTCGCCTCCTCGGTTTCCAGATGATTCATCAATTTCGGAAGTTTGCTATTTAACGCGGCTATTTGTTCATCGAAACTGATATCTTCCTCCCAACTTGTTTTGTTGCCTGAATATTAACATATCGGTATAAACAATTACACATAACAAAGAGATAACCGGCTTCAAGGGCATATCAGCACCTTGGCCTTGGCGTCACCCCGCCTTTAGCTGGAATTATAGCACATGTTACGGATTGCCGGCTATACCTGTTATAACCCTCGTGACGCTAAGTTGAATATGATGGAGGTTTGGTAGCGGCTCAGAGCCCAGCGGCTGCTGCCCCTTAAGTCCGGTTCATTGACTGGTTCTGGGAAGCCCATGGTAAGGCGGCTGCCTATGGGTAAAAGTAGATGTGAAGGAAACGGGGATGAGAGGAGGTATTTTAGAATGCGGGTGATGCCGGAATGACCAGGCACCGGAACAGAAAAATGGTAATGATATCTGTTAAAAAGAGAGGGCATGTTGGTATTGATCGTAATCAGGTTGGTGGTAAACTGCAAATCGGGCATACTTCGACCTCAGATAATGGGGGAATATCCTTTAGCCAGGCTAACCGACAGATTGTATTGCATGGTTTGCAGGAATTCATACGGGGTTGGTCTGGTCGGGAAAGAGGGAATAACCGCCATGAAACATAATCGTGCATTGCCGCATACAGGACAGATGATACAGGAAGCAGTTTCCGTCGATTGCTGGAGTGGGATTTGATTATCAGTATTATGGATAGTGGAAAGGTATTCGGTTATCTGTCTCAGTTTGGCGCGCCTGCCGTTGGCCATGAATCCATAGTGCCGTATCTTGTGGAAACCTGGTGGGAGAACATGGTATAAGAATCTCCGGATGAACTCGTGAGCAGGTAGTAACAACTCTTTGACCTTGTCTCCATCGGCATAATCTCTGTAGGTAAAAACGATTTGACCGTCTTCTATTGAACGGATGCGGTGGTTGCTGATGGCAACCCGGTGGGTATATCGGCCAAGGTAATTGACCACCTGACTGGCGTCACCGAACGGTGGCTTAGCATATGTGATCCACTGGTTTGAACAAAGATGGCCGATCCATGACATGAATCCCCTGGCAGAGGCCAGTTCAGCCAGTTCCCCGGGGAAAACCAGTTGGCCGGTATTATAGGCCTGCTTCAATCCGGCAATGAACTTGGCCCGGAATACCCTGGACAGGGCGTGGACTGGAAAAAGGAACTTATCAGTATGTTTGGCAGGAACCCAGCAGCCATCCGGATCAATTCCTCCTCCGGGCACTACAAAATGAATATGGGGATGCATGCAGGTGGTCTGTCCCCAGGTATGCAGTATCCCGAAAAAACCGATCTCGCCCCCGATCCATTTGTCATCCCTGCCGAAAGCCAGTAATGTCTCAGCCGAGGCATCGAAGAGGAGATCATAGATTACCTTCTGGTTGAAGAGACACAGGGGAAAGATCGCATCCGGAAGCGTGAAGACAACATGGTAGTAAGGAACGGGAAGAAGGTCTTTCATGCGCTCATTGACCCATTTACGTCTTCGTTGCCCCTGGCACTTGGGGCAGTGCCGGTCCCGGCAGGAGTTGTAGGATACCTCGGCATAACCGCAATTATCACAACGATCTACATGACAGCCTAACGCGCTGCTGCGGCAGTTCTCAATGGCACGCATGACAGCCCGTTGCTTCCGGGTTATCTCATGGGTTTGCCGAAACGAATCTCCATAGCGCCGAAAGATATCGGCAACTTCATATTTGGGTCTTGGTGCTGATGTGGATTCCAATGATGAGAAGTTCTCTGATTGATTTACGGCTATTTGCTCAATGTCATTATACCCTGTTTCCCTGCCGAAGGCTTCCTAGAACGTTCGGCGTAATGGGCCTAAGGGCAACGCCCATTAGGTCCGGTTGACGCCGTGGTTATGCAACCTTCTTATTCGACTATTTGCACATAATACCTTTGAACACCTGCTGAGGACATAGTGATTGTGTCTGGTAATGGACCATCATAATCACCAAAATCCACTTCTGATGACGGTTTTTCAAGTAGAAAATCGGAATACAATTCTACTTCACCTGCAATAAATCTATTTGCTGCTGTTGAAAACAGAATCTCTGTAGTACCTTGCATAGAGCAACTATAGTTACCAGATAACTCCTCAGGTACTACGAGGTCTGAGAATTCAATATCACTTTGTATATGAGCACATACATCGCCTCTGACAATGACATAGTTTAGTAAAGTGTATGTAATAGTACCGAAAAGTGGCAGCAAAGTACCATCTGCATCAAATGGCATTTGTGAATCTACAACGAATGACTCTCCTATCTCAAGTGTCTCAGGGGGCAATGGAAAAAACATAGTGACAAACATATCATCAGAACTCGTGCCCATCTCTGTTGTACCATCTTCAAGTAATCCTTGAATTTCCTGTGAGGGTTGTGTCTCAGAAGTTGGACCAATTCGTTCATCCTTGAATGACATAG
>CAZDMY010000303.1:0-3263 GCA_964506405.1 uncultured Dehalococcoidia bacterium
TGGTCGCCCTCAGCCAGCCCCTGTTGACCGGGGTCGGAGCAGGCACCCTCTATCCCGACCCCAAGCCCACACCATATGTGGCACGCCATGACGTGGAAGGTCTCGACGTGGTCACGGCGGTTACGGAGGCGCCCCTTACCTTTTCCGGAATCAAGGTCAAGATCGATACGGACTATTACCTGGGAGAGGAAACCGCCAAAGTCAAACGGGACGGCCAAGTGATTGGGCACGTATGCACGGAAGAATACGGCTCCAAGATACTGTCCCTGGGAGGGGCCCACCTGATGACTGGCAAAACCGGGGTCACCACGGCCAGGACGATCGTCGAGTTAGCAAATGGCGGGTCGGTGGAACTGAAGATCGAAGGCGGCAAGAAGATACGGGTTCAGGTGGGGCATGCACCCGTCATCGAGGGGATACCCGCGATGAAGATGCGGCCTGCATGCGGTAGTCGAGTGGGGAGTCTCAGCACCGTCTTCAAGGGCGTGGTCGATGAATTGATCATCCTGGATGCGGCGATCACGGGCCTGATGACCGAACACGTGGGAAGCGAAGAGGCGGGGCTAGCTTACTCGGGCGTTACGCCGGTGGGCAAGAAGAGCACTCCAGGCCGTTATCTTGGTGAAAAGGGCGACGGCTGGGGAGGAACGATCGTTACCGATCCGCGGCAGGCCATCAAGAGCATCGACCTGAATATCGCCAGGCCGGGCATAAAGATTCTGGTCACCGAGCCCAGCATGGAGAGAATGGCCCTACTGGAGGTCAAGAAAGACGGGGGACTGGAAGAGATCGAGCTGACGGAGAAGATCCTGGACATCGTCATGAAGCTTAAGGAAAACGCCGAGCCCTCTAGGGTCTCGGCCATGTATGTCGGGGGAATCGGCGGCGGCGTGCGCCGCTCCCTCTCCAAGGATTTCCCGCTCAAGGTCGCCAAGGCCATCGCTGAGGGCCGGATCGCGGTGACCTCCGGTGGAAGTCCCGTTTTCATCCTCCCTGGAGGGGGCATCAATTTCTTTGTGGACGTGGAAAAGCTCCCCCCGGGCTCTTTTGCGTGGGCGCCCACGCCCTGTACCGTGGCCCCACTGGAATTTACAATGGAAAAGGGTACGTTCGATGAGATCGGCGGGTACCCTGGCGTGACCAGACCCCTTGAGGAGATCCTGGCTAAGGTGGATCACGAGACTATCCCCCGGGTCAAACGTTGATCCACAGTCCTTCGTATCGGCATGGTCAATTTGTCAACCTATCTATCCTAATTTAAGTATTTTTTTCTTTCCTTAAAACATCGTTAACTGCATTGGAAACTTGAGGCAACTTGCAATAACCTAGTCAAAGGAGGGTGCGACATGAAGATTTTCGGTAAATGGGGAACGACGATTTTAGTTTTCTGCCTTGTCAATTTCTTTTTTTCCATATTCATAGCCGAGAACGCCGTGGCAGCAGAGAAAGATACCCTCAGATTCGGCATGGTCGGCCAGATGGTAGGGGATTACTCCACGGACCTCGACGACATGGATGTGGAGTGGCCATCCAAGATGTCGGTCTATGAAGGTCTTCTCAGGTACAAGCCAGGCACCTTGGAGACCGAGCCCTGTCTTGCCACCAGCTGGGAAGTATCGGATGACGGAAAGGAAATGACGTTTCACCTGCGTAAGGGGGTTCAGTTCCACAATGGTTTCGGGGAGATGACGGCCGAGGATGTAAAGGCTACTTACGACCGCCTGTTCGATACGGAAAAATGGACCTACGTGGCCGAGATCATGGATGACTGGCGGGATCTGGAGCGTGTGGAGGTAGTGGATAAATACACGGTCAAACTCTATCTGAAAAACCCGGATTACACCTATTTTACGTACCTGTTGCCTCACTATACCGGCAATATCACCTCCAAGAAGGCCCTCGATCAATACGGACCCGAAGGGACAAAAATCCATGCCATCGGCACCGGTCCCTACGAGCTGGACGAATGGATTCCTATGGACAAGATCAAGCTTAAAAAATTTGACGCCTACTGGGGGGACAAAGCACGGATTGAAAACGTGGAATTCACATCCTTCGGCAACACCATGGCAGCGGAAAAAGCTCTTGAATCCGGGCAGATCGACGTTGCCAAGGTTTCCAGGGAAAGCCTTAAGCATATCCAAAAGAACCCCGATCTGGTAACCCATATATTTTCGGGAAGCGGCTTCGCCTGGATCGGCATGACTCTCAATAAGCCTCCCATGGACAACATTAAGATGCGCCAGGCCATCGCGCATGCCATAAACGTGGATGAGATACTGCGGTTTACCCGTTCCGAATACTCGCAGGATCCCACCACTCTTCGGGCACTCTCTTCAATGCCAAAGTTCTTCCCCGAGGCCGTTACAAAAGAGATTTGCCCACCCTATGAGTACAACCCCGAAAAGGCCAAACAGCTTCTCAAGGAAGCAGGTTATTCCGGAGAGGAACTCCAACTCGGTGCCTCTCCCCCCGGCGATATGGACGATATGGCCACCATCGTGCAAGGGCAGCTTCTGAACGTTGGCATCAAGTGCAAGTTGACCACGCTCGATAAGCTTGCGTTTTGGGATGCGACCACCGGCTGGGAAAAGGAAGGCCCGTTCCACATCTTCGTGGATCATTGGTACGATTATGCCGCAGCGCCCAACCTGGCCGTTCTCAACTGGGTCTGCGGGGAGCACTGGAACCTGATGAGGTGGTGCAACCCGGAATTCGACAAGTTGCTCGCAAGGGTTAAGGCAATCGCCTCCAGGGAAGACCGGATCGATAAGTTCCAGGAACTCCAGAAAATGATGTACGATGACTACATAGCCATCTGGGTGGATCACGGCGAGGAAGCATGGGGCTACAACAAAAGAGTGGATATCGGTACCCCCTTGCCCTGCGGCTATTTTCTGCCGCAGACCATGAAGCTAAACCAGTAGTTTGATTACCCCGACCAGCGGAGAAAAACCACATGGGGTGAAAGGGAGATTGGGACAAGGAACCATGCATGTTGGATAAAGAGGAACTCAGATCGTACATCGAAGATATAAGGATCATCGATACCCACGAACATGTCGGCGCCCCGAACATACGTGAGGGAACGGGGATGTCCGTAGTCGATTTCATACTGGGGCTCTATGTCCGAGACGACATGTGGTCCGCCGGTCTGGACGATCGTGTATGGGATGTGGAAAAGGAGGAAGAACACAGATGGTCTGAAATTAAGAAGGGCTTTGCCTTGACGAAAAACACCACCTATTTCAAGGTGCTGGAGA
>CAZDMY010000304.1:0-3252 GCA_964506405.1 uncultured Dehalococcoidia bacterium
GGCCTGTTTACCCTCAATGCATTATTTGCCGTACGGGAAGAGGGTGAGGTGAGCCGCGATGTGGTATTGAATGCACTGTATCAGCCGGGGCAGCAATTCACGCGGCCGATGACCTCTGTTCCCGGATTGAACTTCCTGGGTCAGTTTCCTTACGGATTCATGCGGCGTATGCCAATACCCGGACTCGATGTCGCGCTGGGGGTGACTTCATATCAGATTGCACAGATAGCCAGGGTAGCCACTGAGACTGCCATTAGAAGCGGTGCCGCTACAGCAAAGGTTTCAAAGGGACTGCAGGAAAGTCTATCTATGATCGCCAGGAGATCATCCAGGCAGGAGGAACCGGGCCATCGGTTTGAAGTGGCACGGCAGGCCATCAGGGGGGCAATCAGTGCTATTGACGAAGCTAATGAAGATGTCGAGGGGCTGTTCAAATCGGCTTTCAATGGCGTTCTCCGGGCGTTCGGGTGGGAAAGGGTCGACTTGAGCGAGATGATCCGGGGCGCTAGTTACGGAGCAGTACAAGAGGCAGGAGAGAGCGGTGGGAATACGGCAAAAGCCGCTCAGATGGCTATCGACGCCGCTCAATCACTGGCCAAACAGACAGGGCGTGACGAAACGGAAGCGATGACGGAAGCCGCTGCAGGTGCGCTCGACGCCGCTGCTGCTATTAGCCCCGAAGAGTTGTCCCGGGTCGAGCAGGCTATTCCTGCTGAACTCATTATGCAGAACCAGGATGAAGAAATGGAGGAGAACGAGTAAAACAAACTGCTTCGCATCGAGCGAATGGGATATTCTGTTTACGGAATCGCCTGTATATTTTCAAATCAAGCTATCGATACCGGATTTCTCAATATCCCGATCCCTTCGATTTTCACTTCGACTCTGTCGCCAGGATGCATGCGGCCTATGCCCGAAGGAGTCCCGGTAGCAATTACGTCACCGGGTAAGAGGGTCATTACCCCGGAAATGAAGCTTACCGTTCGAAAAACATCGAAAATCAGATCGCTGGTGCGGCCTGATTGCTTCATTTCCCCATTCAGCCATGTTTCGATTTTCAGATCGTTTGGGGTGATCTCTGTTTCTATACAGGGGCCTATGGGTGCGAAGGTATCATAGCTTTTCGCGCGAGTCCATTGCCCGTCGTCACGCTGGTTAACGCGTTCGGAAACATCGTTGAAACAAGTGTAACCCAGGATGTAATTGGCCGCTCTGGCGGTGCTGATTTTCTTGGCCCGTCTGCCGATTACCACCCCGAGCTCTCCTTCGTAATCGGTTCTTCTAGTGTTGCGAGGAAGCACAATAGAATCCCCCGGCCCGATAACAGCCGTTGAGGGCTTCATAAACAGAAGGGGCACTTTGGGGATGGGCAGCTTTGTCTCTTTGGCGTGGCTCCGATAATTGAGCCCAAGGCACATGATTTTTGAAGGCTTACAGGGCGCAAGCAGTTTGACGTCTGCTAAGGTGTACTGGGACCCGTCGTATTTCAGTATGTTGAAAGGATTTCCATGCAGACCCCTGATTTTCTCGTCCTCGAGTATTCCGTAACTTGCCTTCCCGTTTTTCTTGAAACGAACGATCTTCATCTGGCACCACCGGGGGTATACCGGCCTGTTTTACTTCAGTGATTTTCGGCCAGTTTGGTAGCTGCTTCAACTGCTTTTTCGGCGGTGATCCCCAGTTTTTCGTAGATCGTCTTCATGGGTGCAGATGCGCCAAAACGGTCGATACCGACGATCGTCCCCGAAAGGCCGACGTACCGCTCCCAGCCGAAGGGGCTTCCCGCTTCAATGGCAACGCGTGCCCGTACTGCCGGGGGTAGTACGGTGTCGCGGTACTCCTGCGGTTGATCTTCAAATAATTCCCATGAAGGCATAGAGACCACTCGAGACTCTATGCCTCTTTCCTTCAATTGGTATCCCGCCTGCAGGGCAATATGAGTCTCGGACCCGGTGCCGATTAATATCACTTGTGGGGATGTCGAAGATTCCCAGAGGGTGTAGGCGCCCCGCAGCAATCCCTCAGCGGGAGCCATCGAGGATCGATCCAAAACCGGCAATCCCTGCCTGCACAGGATCAGCGCCGTCGGTCCATTTGCCCGCTCGATAGCGACCTTCCATGCCTGGGCGGTTTCAGTTGCGTCTGCGGGACGGATCATTACCAGATTCGGCACACTTCGCAAGCCGGCCAGGTGCTCAACCGGCTGATGCGTAGGCCCATCTTCGCCTACCCCTATGGAATCGTGTGTAAAAATATAGATGACTCGAAGTCCCATCATCGCCGCCAGCCTCACCGGAGGCCGCATATAGTCGTAGAAGACCAGGAACGTGGCTGCGTAGGGAATGACGCCTCCATGCAAGGCGAGGCCATTACAAATCGAGGCCATGGCATGCTCGCGCACACCGAAATGTATATTGTGGGCTCCGTAGTCCTCCGGACCGAAATCGCCTCGATCCTTCATAATGCTTTTGTTGGAAGGGGCCAGGTCGGCTGAACCTCCCATGAGCCCGTGAATTCTGGGGGCAATGGCATTGAGCACCTGCCCTGAAGCAGCACGGGTAGCGATCGCTTTCTCAGTTGAGGGGAAAAGACTGCCAAGTTCATTATCCCACCCGGCCGGCAATTCGCCCGAAAGATCGGTTTCAAGCTGTTCTGCGTTTTCGGGATGGTTTTCCTTATAACTCTTCATTAACTGGTCCCATTCAGCCTGCTTCTCTCTCCCTCTTGGGACAGCTTTTCGGAAATGATCGATCACCTCTTCGGGGACCTGAAAGCCCTCCGCGAGCGGCCAGCATAAATTGTCCCTGCAAAGGCGAACCTCTTCTTCGCCCAACGGTTCACCATGCGCTCCGGCGGTGTTTGCCTTGTTGGGACTGCCATATCCGATAACGGTTCTACAGATGATCAGGCTGGGGCGGCCGGTTTCCAATTGGGCCTTCTCGATGGCCGATGTAACATCTTCAATATTGAAGCCATCCACCGGACCGATTACCTGCCAGCCGTAGGCTTCGAATCGTTTCCCCACATTCTCTGTAAAAGTAATATCTGTATGGCCTTCGATCGAGATATCGTTATCGTCGTAGAGGTAAATCAGTTTTCCCAGTTTAAGGGTTCCGGCAAGAGATGCTGCCTCAGCGGAGACCCCTTCCATCAAATCGCCGTCCGAGACGATCGCATAAATAAAGTGATCGATAACTTTGGCATCATCCCGGTTGTAATGCTCTGAGAGCAGTCTCTCGGCTATTGCCATAC
>CAZDMY010000305.1:0-3242 GCA_964506405.1 uncultured Dehalococcoidia bacterium
TTGCCAGTTCCCGGTACATCTGTTTATGACTGAAGCACATCCCGGTTGAAGGGCCGACCGGCTGCAATCCACATGTCAACCAGCAAAGGGATTCCGGGCCGGGGTGGGATATCTGCGGGAATACGCAGGTCCCATGTCTGTGCATGGTATCGGTGAATTTCTTCATCGCAGGTATCTGGTTATCATCCCAGAGCCCGATAGATACCGGAACGTACGGAAATGAGCCGTCGATCGTGGTAACTTCCAGGATGATCAACCCGACCCCACCTTTTGCACGGGCCTCAAAGTAATGGGTCAGCCGCTCGGACATCGTACCGTCGGGATTGGCCCAGTTGGTGGCCATCGGAGCCATGGCGATGCGGTTTCTAAGTTCCAGGGAACCGATTTTAATTGGACTGAATAGCTTCTGTAGTTTCGCCACTTATCTGGTCTCCGTTAATCCTGATCTCATCGAAGGGCGAACATGAAATTCTACATTCACCCGTGTTCTGAAAAGCTCGCCAGTAATCAAATGTACTATATCCGCCTGCCTATGTTTGCACCATCTGCGATGGCTTCCAGTGCACGGCAGGCTTCTTTCGCATCACCAATGACATGCACTTCCTTGATGACTTTGCTTAGTTCTTCGCTTAAATTGTCGAGCGGTTTGGCTCCCATAGCCAGGACGATCCGTTTCGCTCCGCGGATGGATTCCTCTTCCCCGTTTCTTTCTACCACTACACCATCATCCAGGAATTGCTTGACTTTCGTTGAAGTGAGAATACGAACGCCGTTCTCACGTAGCTTGTGCATGGCCAGTACGCGGACTTCGGGGACCATATCAAGCCCGATATTGTCCAGCATCTCTATAATGGTGACAGATGTCTGCCCTATGATAGGATTGTCACCAATAGAAGCCAGATATTCAGCAACTTCACAGCCGACCATTCCGCCACCAATGATCAGTACTTCACCCTGCGGAAGTGGTACGCTGCCTGCTAATACATCGTGCGCCGTGACCACTCTTTTTCCGTCTATCCCCGGGATAGGGGGAACCAATGGCAATGCACCGGTTGCTACGATGGCAACATCGGGCATCGATTCCTTTACCATGTCCAGGGTCACCTCGGTATCTAAGTTCAATTTGCCGCCGGCTTTTTCTATTTGCAGCGCCATATATCGGGGAACCTTCGAAAGCTCCTGTTTCATAGGCGGCACCGCGGCCAGATTGAACTGCCCCCCGATTTTATGGTTTTTTTCATACACGGTAACGTCATGGCCTCTGAGGGCGGCCACCCGCGCGGCTTCGAGGCCGGCCGGTCCCGCACCGATGATCATCACTTTCTTAGGCGTATCGGTTGAAACGAGGGCCATTTCCGGTTCTTTACCGACGGTGGGATTGACTACACAGGTCAATTCTTTTCCGAAACCCCTGCCGCTGCATCCTAGCCCGCAACCGATACAGGGGGCGATATCATCATATCGCCCTTCGGCAGCCTTGTTCGGCAATTCAGGGTCCGCAATCAAAGCCCGGCCCATGGCGATAAGATCGGCCTCGTCCCTCTGAAGGATGTTTTCAGCCAGGCGAGGATCGTTGATCCGTCCAACCGCCATAACCGGGACATTCACTACCTTTTTGATCTCCGCGGCCAGAGGGACATTGATGCCCAGCGGGGTTCCGGTGGGGGGCAGGATTCGCCAGGAAACTTGCGGCATAGCACCGGCTGATATATGAAACGCATCAACTCCGGCGTCTACCAGAATGGGGGCAATGTACTGTGTCTCGCGGATGTTGCGGCCGCCGGCTACCAGTTCATCGCCGGAAATTCGAATGATCAACGGGAAATCATCTCCGGCTTTTCTGCGGATGTTTGCGATGACTTCGAGGGCGAAATGAAGGCGGCCTTCAATCGATCCTCCGTAATAATCGGTTCGTCGGTTACGCAGAGCGGACAAAAAGGAGCCGATCAGCATGTAAGCATGGGCCGCGTGCAGTTCCATTCCATCGAATCCGGCTTCCCGGGCGCGTCTGGCGGCATCACCATACTGTTCTATCGTTTCACCGATATCTTCAAGCGTCATTTCACGGCACATTTGCTTGGTGGTTTCAGCCATAACCGTAGAAGGCCCAATGGGTTGAATGTTGTAAAAAAATGGTGCCAGCGACTCCGGTCCCGGATGGGAGATCTGAGGTATAATTCTGGCACCATAGGAATGAACTTCGTCTGTAAGCTCTTTAAGCGAGGGGATGAATTTATCGTCCCAAATACCAACGGTGTTGGGCATATACGGAGACTTGCCGTCTATGGTACAGATTTCGGTAGTGATCATCCCGACACCACCCCTGGCCCGTGCGACGAGGTAATCCTTTAGCTTCAGGGAGAGTGAACCATCATTATTTGCAAAATCGGTGTGCATCGGTGACATCACAATTCGATTCTTAAGCTGCATGGAGTTGATGTTGATGGGACTGAATAGTTTCTTTAGAGAAGCCATGCCGGAACGCTCCCTTTAATGAATCATTCTATAACCTAAAGACGATATTGGGAGGTGATATGAAAACCACCTCCCGTTTTGGCCAGGTTACGCTTACAATACCTGCGTGATCTTAAGACATCAACCAAAGCGAAGGCTTGTTGTAGCCCGCCCTTTCGCCGATTGCATTTCCTTCATTTTACCAGAGATTCTGGTTTACAATTTCAGGATGCGTTTATTTCTTCGATGCGGGCAACCAGTTTGTCGGAAAAATCATCAGCGATGGGTTTCAAGGCAGGCCCGAGAACTGCATTTACCATGGGCCCTATAAGTCCGCCCGCTTTCACCTCGAGGTAAAAAGTAAGCTTAGTCTTATCACCCTCCACTTCAACCTTGAGGTGGCCTTTTCCACTCATGTTTTCGCTGATTCCTTTCATGGAAAAGCTCACCTGGTCCTCATCTCGCCATTCATCGATATGAACGCTGAACGACACGGTTTTTGCCATGATCCCAACATCGCCTTTGATCCACCATGTGGAATCAGTATCGCTCTGTTCTTCGTGCTTGACATAACCCTTAAGGTAGTGAACCCAATTATTCATATCCTTACAGAAATTCCAGGTTACATCAATCGGGGCATTTACGGTTGCAACGTGTGTAACATCAGGCATTTTTCAAATCCTCCTGCCGGTTTATCGCCTGGGCTGCTTGGTCTGGCCACCACCCCGCCGATAGGAAAGCCGTAGCCCTGGTGCATGTCGGGCATGGCCAGCGCTTCCCCGACAATG
>CAZDMY010000306.1:0-3238 GCA_964506405.1 uncultured Dehalococcoidia bacterium
GACCGGCCCCTGCCGGAGCTTGAACCGGGAGATATCGTGGCGATACACGATACGGGCGCTCACGGACATGCGATGGGATTCAACTACAACGCCAAGCTCCGCTCGGCGGAACTGCTGCTCCGTGAAAATGGTGAGGTGGTGCAAATCCGCCGAGCGGAAACAGTTGACGACTACTTTGCCACCCTCGATTTCGAAAGACTGGCTGAATTTGTGGGGTGAGAACATTTTTCGCAGAGCACTTTCCGACCGCCCTTCGACGAGCTCAGGATGATCCGAACAATGTAATGACTATTGAATAGACCGTTCGTGCTGAGTTCGTCGAATTACGAATGGCTGCTGATTTGCCTGCTACTGCTTCGAACAACCGTACTCTTATATTCCGAAAACGCCGTCAATTCATCAGCTTTTGATCGTGATATAATTTCCCGGAAAGCAAAATGTCCATTATCGAAATCCATGACATCGTCAAGCAATACGGTCAGATAACCGCGGTTGCCGGCGTCGAACTTGCGGTGCAATCCGGGGAATGTTTCGGTCTGCTGGGCCCCAACGGTGCGGGCAAGACCACGCTGGTCAAGATGGTCACGGCCGTAGCTCCGATCACGTCCGGTCAGGCATTCGTGGCTGGTATGGATGTTACCCAGGATCCGCACCGGGTGAAATCTCTCATTGGTGTTGTCCCCCAGGAAGAGAATCTGGACCCGGATTTCAGCGTGCTGAAGAACCTGCTGGTCTTCGCTCGTTATTTCGATATCCCATCAGACGAAGCCAAACGACGCGCCGTTGCCAACCTGGAATTATTTGAACTGGACGCCCGACAAAAGGCGAAGATCGATGAACTCTCCGGGGGGATGAAGCGGCGGTTGCTCATCGCCCGGGCGCTTATCAATCAGCCCCGAATTCTGGTGCTCGACGAACCCACCGTCGGGCTCGACCCGCAAACCAAGCATATGGTCTGGCGCAAGCTGAAATCACTCAAAGATCAGGATGTCACGCTCCTGCTGACGACCCAGAACATGGAGGAAGCAGCCTTCCTGTGCGACCGGCTGGCAATCATGAACGAAGGTAAGATCATCGCCCTGGATATCCCCGAGCAGATGATCGCCGAGTACGGGGGCAATCAGATTATCGAGGCCGGTGTTGAGCCTGCTGATATGGAAGCCGTTCGGTCGGGACTGGAACAGTTAGGAATATACTGGCAGGAACTGGGGGAGACGTTTTATGTTTTCCAGTCGGATGAAAGCCAATTCGAGGGCATACTGGCTGAAAAGCTGGTGGTTCAATCGCGCCGCAAGCCCACGCTGGAGGATGTGTTCCTGCGCCTCACCGGGAGGTCGTTGACCGAATGAGATGGTTTTCCCGCCACTCGTATCATGTCTGGCAGCGCGACCGCGATGTCTACCTGGCGCTGGCCAAGAGCGAGGTGCCCGGCACCATCGCCGAGCCATTGCTGGTGCTGCTCGCGATGGGATTCGGACTGGGCACGTATGTGACCGGGATCGGGGATCAGGAGTATATCGAGTTTATCGCGCCTGGCATTATCGCCAGCTACGGGATGTTCAGCGCGTGCTTCGAATGTACCTATGGGGCTTTTGTCCGTATGGATTTTCAGAAGACCTACGATGCCATCGTTGCCACGCCGCTGAGCGTGGAGGACCTGGTGGCCGGGGAGATCTTCTGGGGCGCAACTCGGGGGTTGATCACCACCCTGGTGGTGCTGATCATCGCGGCCATCTTTGGGCTGGTGGATACGCCACTGGCGCTCCTGGCTCTACCAATGGGCTTGCTGGCCGGCTTCATGTTCGCTTCGATCGCTTATACATTCACAGCCATCGCCCCGGCGATCAGCACCTTCAACTATTTCTTTACGCTGTTCATCACGCCGATGTTTTTCTTCAGCGGTGTTTTCTTCCCGTTGGATTCCTTCCCGAAGATCGTTCAGACGCTGAGCTGGATCGCGCCGCTGACACCGGTTTCGCGGATCACCCGCGCCCTCTTGCAGGGGGACCTTGAATGGAGTTTACTGGCGGCGCTGGCCGAAGTCATCGCGATTTCCATTGTCTTTTTCTACCTGGCGATGGTATTGATGCGGCGGCGGTTGTTCAAATAGTGTTGTAATTAAAGTCGATAAGGATTATTATATGTCTCGAAGATTTCGAATCCCTCTCTTTAGACTGCCCAATAACTTGAAAATTAATGGGGAACAATAATACGTAGTGCGAGGCTTTAGCCTCGCTGGTTGCGACCCTGAAGGGTCGCGCTACGAGAACTGAAGATAGTGTAGTTACAGACAGCCTGTCAAAGGTAGACTTCTCAAAACTCTGAAGTTTTTTCCAGATTCATCCAGTAAGAAACCTGCAGGAGGTCGGCAATATGAACGATGTGATCGCCAGGGTAATCTCTCAAAAAGGGGAATGCTCCGCCGGGCACCGGGTGGGGGATGAATTCATCATCGGGCAGACGACCCCGATCGAGATGTGCTCCTGGGCCTTCTGCGCGCTTTTCCCCTTCGCTACCGTGCTGCAATCCGGGTGTTCGTTTCCCTGGGAGGCGGAGGAGGGACGAACGACCGTGGCCTGCCCGGACCCGGAAAACCCGCTGGTGTTTGAGTTGACAGTAAGGGAAGAGTAGTTATAGAAACAACATGCCTCTCCCTTGAGGGAGAGGTGAGGTGAGGGTGAAGTCCGGCTTCTATAGTGCCTTCGCATTGGGTCAACCGCCAACCTGGCATTTCACCCTCCCTCTTATCCCTCCCATCAAGGGAGGGAGGATTACTACCACCCCAAATGCCACTTTCTGAAGATCATGAAACCAGGTACGCCATCAGCACCTGGGTCATCTGCGAGTAATTGATCCCGCTTGTCAGGTAATCCATCAGCGCATTGACCATCTCCGCGTAGTCGATTTTACCGTTGTCGTTTATATCGTATTCCCAGGCGGTCCAGGGAGCACCCAGCGGGATCCATTCGGGTACGACCCGGATAAGGTCTTCTTCGGCACCATTTAGTTCGTAGATACCGACGTAGTTTGGTGAAGACCGCTTCACCGTATTGAAACCATATCGTTTCAGGCTATCAATCGTTAACGAATAGGATTGTGATGCATCGTAGACCGCCTGGGAATCAAACCCTCCAACACCTTCCGCATCAACGGCATCGGCAATAATTTCCAGCATCTGGTAAACCTGCTGGGCAGCCACCAGGTAACCCGGCCCCTGTTCCACAATATCTTCTATTTC
>CAZDMY010000307.1:0-3176 GCA_964506405.1 uncultured Dehalococcoidia bacterium
GGTTTGGGCATCAATGGCGAAGACGTCCCCAATGTAGGTGGCTGCGTAGAAAAGGCTGCCGGAGATCACGGGCGCGCTGTAACAGGTTAATCGCGGGGCCGAAGACCCGCCGCACCCGAACAGGGAACTCGAACCTGAATCTTTATCCAGCGGGGTGAAATCCCGAACTGTTTGCTCAGTTATGTCCAGGGCGAGGAAACGGCCGTTGGAACAGACAAACAAGGTATCATCGGATAAATGTAGTCCGTCCCAGCCGCTGGCCTCGAATTGGTGAGAAACACACCCTGTAAGTAACAGGCAGCAGATAAGAGTTGCAGATACTACTAAGGGTATCAGCCTGCGTAGCGAAATATTTTGCATAAATACTATCATAAGGACAGCGCCTGGTGGGCGCCGATTCATTCGTTTTGTTATGGAACCGGGTCAAATCCGCCTTTTGCTAAAGGATGGCACCGCATGATACGCCGCGTAGTCATCCAGCCGCCTTTAAAGAAGCCGTACTTTCGGATTGCTTCGTATCCGTACTGAGAGCATGTCGGCTGATACCGGCATGCCGGCGGGGTTAACGGGGAGATAACATTCTGGTAAAAACGAATTAATACTAATGCAATTCCCTTCATCTACACCCTTCTCAGCAGGCCGGCGCGTTCGAGCAGTTGAACAAATGCAGGCTGAACGTCCTGAAAGTTTTTCCCGACCATCTTTCTGCGGGCAACGATTACAATGTCCCATCCGGGTTCAACAGGGGTTAGCCTCACTGCTTCCCTCAAGAGCCGCTTCGTCCGGTTTCGGGTAACTGCGTTCCCCACCTTCTTACTGGTAATGATTCCCGTGCGGCTTAAATTCAGGCTATTTGGCACTACCCTTAAAACCATTAGATCGTTCGCCCAGGGTTTTCCTTCCCTGAAAACCGCGGCAAACTGCGAACTTGTCGTGAGCCGATCCTCCTTGCCCATCCCCACCGTTATTTTCGCCGGGCATCATACCGCCAGGCGCTGGCGCCCCTTGAGCCGTCTCCGTGCCACGACTGCGCGGCCGCCCCGCGTACTCATCCGAGACAGGAAACCGTGCTTTCGTTTCCGGGGTATTCTTTTTGGTTGATAGGTTCTTTTCGGCATTTCATATATCCTCTGAGCACGTAGGGTATTATACCTTTATCAACTCACCATTGGCAAGCAACTATTTGGCATGGTCAAATACCAGGACTGTGGTTGTAGCTGGCAGGTCCGCCTGCGAGATCTCCATTTCACTCCCCCCCACGTTCTGCACATTGTCTTTATCCCGGAGAAAATCATTCACATCGGAGATGGGGAAGGCACACTTGTCGTTGCGCACATGCATTGGGATGACGATCCTTGGTGTGATCTGCTCGCATACCTGTGTGGCCTGTCCGGCATCGATGGTGAAAAAGCCCCCTGCCGGAACCATCAGGATATCCACCTGACCGATTTGGCTGACCTGTTCATCCGACAGGATATGCCCCAGATCGCCCAAATGACAGAAGCGGATTCCATCTACCGTAAAACAGAATACCACATTTTCGCCGCGCTCTTTTCCTTCGGATTCGTCATGGTAGGTGGCGATCCCCTTGAATTCAATATCCTTGACACTGGTTGTGCCGGGTGAAGTGATCTCCTCGGGATTTCCCTGCACGCTGCCTCCATAGTGGTCCCCATGTTTATGAGTGGTAATCACGATGTCGGCGGATTCGTTGATCGGGTCATAATTCAGGCCGTCGAAGGTGCCATAGGGATCGGTAATTATTCTGGTGCCGTCATCGGCGGTAATCAGGAATGAAGCGTGCCCAAGCCACTGGATTTTCATGTTCGTCACCTCCTGAGAACTGGTATCGGAATCACCATTGACCGGCTGAGGGGTTTCGGCTGCAACCGGTTCCTGGCGGGTTGCAGGAGTTCGCCTTGCGGTACGTGAAGGCGACGATTCGTTGCTCTGTTCTTCCAGCCTGGATTTCAACGTCTCGATTTTCCCCTCCAATTGCCGGTTTACCACGCCCAATTCCTTGATCTTCTCCCTTTTTTTGGCGATTTCTTCCCGCAACTTGTCACCATATTCACGCGATCGAATGCTTTGGATGGCTTCTTTGTACTGGTCGACTTCCTCCTGGAGTTTAATAATGGAATTCTGGTTCTGCTCAAACTGTTCGACAATTTCCTGAAGCTGGCCTTCCATCCGTCCCAGCCAGTCTTCATATTTTTTCTGTTTCTCTTCGCGAATCTCATTCACCTTGTAAATGGCCGTCGTCCAGGCATTATTGAGCAAGCTTCGGATCTCCTCCTGGTGAGTACGGTTCAATGCCTTTCCCTTCATGTTCTGCTGGGCCTTTTTGACCTTTTCCAGTGCCTGATGGGGATTGCCCTCAGTGGCTTCTGCATAGGCCGCTTCCGCTTCAGGTTTCAAGGTGTCGTAGTTGCGGTTCCAGATTGTCAGCCGGGAGTTGTGGATAGCATCATTCAATTGATGCCACTTCTCCCAGCACTCCTGCCTGTCTTCACGAAGCAATACGGTGGCCGGAGGGTTGTTATCCGTCTCAGGATCGGATCGATCGCCGTTGCTCTTGAGAAGCGTATGCGCCTCCTTCAGGAATCTCTGGGCTTTCGAGATGGTTTTAATATCTTCGGGGGCTGATTCCGCCAGCTCTCGCGCCTGTTCGATCTTTTGTTCTATTAACTGCCGGTTTTGATTCGATTGCTCCTTGCGTGCCTGCCATTCCCGCTGTTGTTTCTTCTTCATCCGGTTGCAGATAGCCTCGTGCGCTTCCAGGAGGCGCTGGCGTTCATCCGGAGGTAGCGGGGTGAGGTTGTCGATCAAATTCGGAATTTCATTGGCCTTATCCCAGAATTCGCGATACTGAAAATTGGCGGTATTTTCATATTTGTAGTTGAGTTCCTCTATACGTTCTTCAACGACCTCGATATTGGTTTTTTCCAGTTCAAGCCATTTTTCCCATTCTGCTGCCATTGATTCTGTCATTCTATTATCCCCAATATAACGATTTTTGTATCCGGGGAGTGTCCCCGCAAAGCCAAATGCTAATTCTACCTATAAATATTACTCTTTTGCCATCGCCAGCGTCAAATTTATTATGGTTCGAACGGGAATACCGGTGGCCCCTTTAGGCCAGTAGCCTCGCTCCTTATCCAGGAGAAACGTGCCTG
>CAZDMY010000308.1:0-3169 GCA_964506405.1 uncultured Dehalococcoidia bacterium
GCCCGACCAGGCTTTACGGCTCACAGAGATGGTGCGCGAGTCAGAAAATATCGCGATGGTAGGCGCAATGCGCCTCTTTGAACCAGGCGTTACGTATATTCGTGAACGTCTGGCGAGCCTAGCACCATTACGGTGGGTGGATATCCACGATTACTGCAGCCGTGGATCGAATGAAGGTACGCGCAAGCGAGCTACGGATTATCAGAGGCTGGTGGACCGGTCTTTGCAGGCGGGTTTACAGTCAGCGCTGACAAATGCCAGTTTCCGCATTCTCAACGCCTTCCAGACCTTGTTGCTGGAGTTCATTCATGATATATCGATCTTAAGAGCCATATTCGACGGACCGCTGGTGTGTGCAGATGTGGACATTTCCGAGGACGGATGGTCAATTATTGGGAGGTTGCTCTTACCTGGGCAAGTCCCATGCAATTTTGAGGTTGCCGAGTTTGGTGTAGCGCGAGTGCCAGTGGAGGAATTGTGCATGACAATTGCAGGTGAAGGTGGCTTTCTGAGAATCCGGTTTGGGAACCCGAATGCACCAGGCGGAAGCGAGTGTGAAATCCAACAAAGCGGTGAACCACCCATTCGGCTTCTCGGCGACCCATATTTAGAACAAATGATAGCTTTTCACCAGGCGATCAAAACCCGTCTGGTCAAGGCGAACAATGCTGAAGCAGGAGCAGCCGACGTTGTGACCGTTTGGAACATCTTAGAAAAGGAAATCGGTAATGAATAAAAATAACCAAAAAACGCAACAACGTAATGAAGCCGGGGTCCCTCTCGGTGGGATAGGTGCTGGGAAGATCGAGTTCTGCGAAGATGGACGTTTCACGAATATCACCACCAACAATAACCTGGATGCTCCAATCTTTGGCGGCACAGCACGGACGCCGCCCATGCAGCGCATCAAAGAAGGTGACGACGGCTCGGTCTATGAGAATGCCTATCGGCGGCGAGTATTAAATTCAGCCGAAGGTGTTCCGGGCGCTTGGCTAGCGGTTCATACTCCATTGGCTGGAGGATGCGTACTCAAAACAAAGGCACGACCTGTGTTTTCGACTATAAGCTCAAGTGATATCGATTTTGAAGGCCGATTCCCATCTGCCAGGGTAACTTATACAAACTTACGCGGGATCCGCTTGAGCCTGAAGGCCATGAGTAGTTTCGACGTAACCGACAGGTCGCTGGGTTACCAAAATTCGGCACTGCCCTTAGCTTTGTTCATCTTCCAAGTCGAAAGCACACATTCATCTGAGTTACCCGTCACGCTTGCCTTTTCCTGGCAGAATCTAAACGGTAGGGGTGGCTACCCAGGGACTCCGATCAATGAACCTGACCCCACCCCGCCTGTATTTCGCCAGGGGGATTTTGGTCCAGGACTCTGGTTCAACCACGACGAAGATTCTACGTCAGACCTACGCGTGCTAGGCGATTATAGTCTGCGTGCCTGGTCGCTTGATCCAGATGCAGTGATCTCTTATTATGCGGGTTGGGATCCATCCCGGGATGGACAAGATGTCTGGGATGTTTTCCAGCAAAGTGGTGGATTGGGGAATATCGAGTCCACCGGCGCGGCAGGTGCATTGGGGGTACAGCTCAACCTTAAACCAGGCGCCCAAGGTGAGATAGTTTTTGCCTTAGCCTGGAATATGCCGAATCTATTAGCAGCCGAGTTACGTTGGGATCACCTAGTGAGACCTTCTAGTGCTCCTCCTGAGCCGACCTCATCCAACCGTCGTGATTACGGTCACGCGTATAATAAATGGTTCAAAGATTCATGGGAAGTGGCCCAATATGGCTTAAATGAGTGGAGAACTATCCAAGAACGAGTTGAGAGATGGCAAGGAGATTTAGTCAAATCCAGCCTGCCACCTCGGATTGCGCTGGCGTTGAGTAACGACTTGTTTCCAATCGTCACTAATACTTGGTACACACGCGAAGGCTTATATGCCATGAATGAGGCACCCACAGATATGAATGGGTGTTTTGGGACGCTAGACCAGCGCGCGGCTGGGAATGCGGCGATTACTTCATTATTCCCAGAGCTCAATAAGACCGAGTTAAGCCTGTTTGCAAAGGACCAAATCCGGGAAGAGAACGATCCACGTCGATTCGCGACACACTGGGATTTTCATACCGGCCGATTTGATCTAACACTTGATCGGGCAGGGGCAATCTTGCACGATATTGGTTGGGATCATCTTGAGGGTGGGCGAACGGGGGATGTGAAATGGCTGAGTGCTCATTGGCCTGAGCTGACCAGCTCGTTTATCATTCAGAATTACCAGCACGCTCTTTGGACAGGGGATCAAACCTGGATCGACAGCCTATATCCGAATATCCAAGCAGCCTTACAATTTCAATCCCGTCTCGATCAAAGCGAGGATGGGGTTCCCGACCTATGGGGCCCAGGTAGTTGTACCTATGATACTGAACTATACCCATATTATGGGGCCAGTTCCTATATAACCGGTTTGTACTTAGTAGCACTCAAAATCGGTAAGTTATTAGCAATGGAGCGAGGTGATGAGAAATTTGCGGAGTGGACTCAGGAACAATTCTTGAAAGCACAGGCAGTCCTCGAAAATGAATTATGGAGTGAAGAGCTAGGTTACTACATATCCTGGCGAGATAAACTTCCAAGTGTCTGGACAGGTGAATTTGCACATGCGGAGAAATCAAAAAACTGCCACATCAGCCAATTAGCCGGATCGTGGTGGGCGGATATTCTCTTTTTAGGTGATATCGTAGATCATGAACGTCGGCTGCGAGCTTTGAAGTCGATCTATACAAAAAATGTTGCTCCCTTGGAAGGTTGCCCGGCCGATGAAAGTACTCCAGATGGAAAACACATGCAGTCAATGGCAGCGGTATCGATGACTTATTTTAATGCCCAGTCAATTTACGCCGGATTGCCCGACCTGGGCTGGGAGGCTGTTGAGAAAGTATACCGTGCACGTTATGAACTTGATGGGTGTCCTTGGGATGCAAATTTGCAGTGGTCTGGTCAGGATAATCTAGAACCACAATGGGGACGCTGGTATATGACTCATCCATCCAGCTGGTTCCTACCTCTGGCACTTGGAGGTATTCGGATTGATAGATTGAGGAATAGGCTGAAAATTGCGCCTAACTGGCCTTCCAATTGGTCGGAAACTCTAACCCTTCC
>CAZDMY010000309.1:0-3156 GCA_964506405.1 uncultured Dehalococcoidia bacterium
TCTTCATTCAGGTGGACAGCCCTTTGACCCTGGACAGCCCCAACTACGGGCCGGACTATGGTAAATTTGCCCGAAAGGTGAAGGATGCTCTGGATCCGCAAGCTAACTGCAATCCGCCCGGCATTCTCGACGTGATTGATAACGTGGTAGAGGAAGCGCCGTGGCTGAAGGCAAAGAAGGATTGGGATTAGAAGACGAAATGCGAAAACAGGAGGACCACTCCAATGACTGAACCGTTTAAAAGGGTAGACTACGAGGAAATCGTCCCTCGTCTGGGGTCCAGTTGCATGCCCGAGGACCTGCCCTATTTCACAGACGAGGAGAATGCCTTCCGCATGGAAGTGCGGGATTTTGCTATCAGGGAAGTGCTGCCGTATGTTGATGAGATAGACCGCAAGCAGGACAAGAAACGTACCATCGAGATCGGTAAAAAGGCGGCAGCAGCGGGCTATTCCAACCAGATGATCCCCAAAGAATGGGGTGGGGGCGGACGTAACTGCATGGCGGAACTGATTGCTATGGAGGAGCTGGCCGCGCCCGGCTGGGTGGCCCAGTCTCACCTGGTACCCACCTGTACGTTTCTGGCTATGCCTATCTATATGCACGGCACGGAAGATCAAAAAAAGAACGTCATGAAGGGGCTCCTGGATGGAACATACGTTGGCGGAATGGGCATGACCGAGCCGGCGGCAGGATCGAATGTGGCCGGTACCGAGACCACCGCTGTTAAGGATGGTGATGATTGGATTCTGAACGGACAGAAGCGATTTATCGGCAATGGCAGCCAGGCGGATTATTTGCTCATGTACGCCCTCACCGATCCGGAGGCCAAAACCTCACGACGCCTGACCGCATTCATCCTGGATACGACCACTCCGGGTTTTTCGGTAGTCAAAGACTTTGAGTTGATGGGCGTGGGGGGGATGGCGCTTTCCTGGCTCAAGCTGGAGAACGTAAGGATTCCGGATTCCATGCGCTTAGGCGATGTTGGAAGAGGCTTCCAGGTGGCAATGAATGAACTCGATCCCGAGCGCGCCGCTGCAGGGGGGCTCTTCATCGGCCCGATGCGGACCGCATATGAAATAGCCGCCAGATACGCCACTGAACGGCAGCAGTTCGGCACCGCCATTGGCAATCACCAGGCCATCGGTTTTAAACTGGCGGATATGTTTATCAAAATAGAAACATCACGCCTCCTGGCATGGCGATGTGCCAAAACCGTGGACATGCACAGGCCGGCCACCAAGGAATCATCGGCACTTAAGTTATACTCGAGTGAATGCTGCGTGGATGTGCTGAACGAAGCACTTCAGATTATCGGCGGGATTGCCTATACAAAGGATTATCCGATTGAGCGATTTATTCGAGATGCACGGGTTTATACACTGTTTGGCGGCACAAGCGAGATGCAGCGAATGATCATTTCGCGTGCGATCCTGGGGCAGGCCGCTGAGTGGATTCGGTAGAAACCGCGCAATCAGCGGTCAGCTATCAGCAATCTGTGTGGAGAAGGCCGATAGCCGAACGCCGATAGCCGGATGTCTTTCGTCATAAAACCGAAAGGTTCGAAAACAGTACTAAGGAGGAAAAAATGGCAGAAATCAAAGCTGGCGAAGTAGGTGCAGTGGATGTGATGCAGTATCCGTTCACGCCCGAGCAGATCGAGCGATTCTACGGATCGTACGAAATGGACCTCATGATCAACTCTCTCCTCAAACATGTTCCACGCGAAGCCTTTACGCAGGGCAATTGCTCGGTTGAGGAATTCATCCAGCGCATGGATGACGCCGGAGTGGATAAGGTATTCGTCTGTGGCTGCAAGTTCTACTCCTACACCAGGCACGAACCAGGGCTTATGTGGACCAATGAAGAGGTTTACAACATAGTCAAAGGGCATCAGGACCGGCTCGTAGGCATCGCCGGATACGATCCGTTTAATATCGCCAAAAGCCTGGAGGAACTGGATGTTGCCGTCAAGGAATGGGGATTCAAAGGTGTCTATGGCCATTTCATGACCTTTGGTTGTGCCCCTAACGACAGGCGCATGTATCCGCTCTATGCAAAAGCCGGGGAACTCGGTGTACCGGTTGCTATGCAGCTGGGGCACGGGATGGAGCTTTATCCCAACGAACCGGGGCGGCCTATTTACCTGGATCAATGCGCACTGGATTTCCCGCAGACTAATTTTATCGGCTCTCATACCGGATGGCCCTGGACCGAGGAAATGGAGGCGATGGCCTGGAAGCACCCCAATGTGTACGTGGATATAGCCGGGCACAATCCGCAATACCTGGCACCCAATATTATCAACTTCATGAACACGCGCGGTGCGGACAAGACCCTCTTCGGCTCGAACGGATGGCCCTGGAAAACGCTCTTTAAACAACTGGATGATATGAACATGAAAGACAAGGCCCTGAAAAAGGTTCTGCGCGAAAACGCCTATAAACTCTATAAACTTGACCAGTAATAAAGTTTGCCACTTAGTTCATCTATATTCTCCCTCCCCTGGTGGGAGGGAGTTAGAGGGAGGGGGTAATCACCCTCATCCCTCACCGAGCCTCTCCCTCAGGGAGAGGAGTTTTTTGGGGGAGGTCACCAAATGGCCAAAGCGCTCGATGGTGTGAAGGTACTTGATTTCTCCAGTTATTTTGCCGGGCCGTATTGCGGCCTGTTGCTGGCTATGAACGGCGCCGATGTTGTCCGCGTCGAGAAAGTCGGCGGGTCTGAGGATCGGAAGTTCGGTCCGTTTGCCCCGAACGGCGATGCAATTTTTTCATCGGTTATCCTCACTGCTCAGAAGAAGTGTATCACCCTCAATACCCGGACCGATAAAGGCAGACAGATCTGCGATCAACTGGTTCAGGGCGCGGATGTGGTATTGCACAATTTCATACCCGGTACCCCCGAGGAGGAAGTGCTGAAGTACGATCGGCTGTCCGAGATAAATCCACGGATCATTGTCACCCACATTACCGGATTCGGGCAGTATGGCCCTTATGTCAAGCGTAATTGTTTCGATTCCATTGCTCAAGCTATCTGCGGGCCAATGAGTTTCACCGGATTTCCCGGCAATCCACCCACGCGGTACGGAACAGCGCCCATGGATTTCAGCACTGCTGTCTCCGCTGCACTGGGCACTATGATGGCGCTCTA
>CAZDMY010000310.1:0-3153 GCA_964506405.1 uncultured Dehalococcoidia bacterium
AGTATTCTGGAAGGGGCACTATTCAGAATATGCCCGGGCGGATGCCTGCAGCGATTAGAATATTTTATTCCAACCGGACGGGAGCGGACCGTAATCTACGAGTATCGAGGTGGGCTGTTTGCTCTGCGTCCGGTAACCAATGGCTCAGCAGAGGTTTCACGATGTGTTCGGTGCGTTCAGGCAGACTTTCTCGAAACCGTGCTCGATAGGCATGTTTGGTTCCGTATTTTCCCATGGCCACAAAATCCGGTTGGGCATTTCTAAGGCGTTGTCGTTAAAGCCTTTATAGATCGTGACTTCTGAGCTGGCAGGGTATATGGCCTTCCGCTGACGGCCTTTGTGGCGGGGTTGGCCGCGTTTTTGCGGTGGTTTCGGCCATCCGGGCTTGCTATTCCCCCTCCGTTATGTCATACTATATGTACAATTGGCAGATGATTACATATACTACGACATGGAGGTCTCGGGTATGGCGGCCAAGACAACCCTCCAAAATGTGCAGGCGCGCTTTCGGGCGCGGAAAGTGATGACGGTGGCAGAGTTGGCGTTGCAGATGCGGTGTTCCTCGCGAACCGTGCATCGCCGGCTCCAGGAGTGGAAGGCGATTCACAGCTATAATAAGAACGGGCGTTATTATGCGTTGCCGTCGGTGCCTGTATTCGATGCCGACGGCCTCTGGCGGTACCGCGACGTCGGGTTCTCCCGATACGGTAATCTGACCGAGACGCTGGTCGGCCTGGTCTGCCACTCGCAGGCCGGGCTCAGTGCGGCCGAGTTGGGCCAGTTGTTGGGAATGGAGCCCCATTCGTTTCTGTGGTTGTTCCGGGATCATCCGGCGCTGATCCGCGAGAAGCATCAGGGGCGTTTTGTCTACTTCGCCGCCGAGTCAGCTCTCTACCAGCGACAGAAAGAAGGCCGGGTGATCATGGACGCCGGCGCTCGGCGTCCTTCGGACAGTGAGGTCATCGCGATCCTTGTCGAGACCATCAAGCACCCGGAGTTAAGTATCGAGCAGCTCTGCCGGAACCTCAAGAAGCAGGGTATCGTGGTGAGCGGGCCGGCGGTGGTGAATCTTTTTGCCTGCCACGGGCTGGAGCTAAAAAAAACGGCACGTTCGCGATGATCCGCTGTCTGGCCGATGAACTGAGCCGTTTGGTCGGCCGATGGTCTCCCGCGTTTCTGTTTGCTGGGCCGCCGACGGCGCACTTCGACCTGGAAGGGGAGAACTGTCCTCGTTGCAGCAGGCCGCTCAGGGTGCTCAAGACCAGGCGGCGCAGCGTGGTCACCTTGCACATCGGCAAGTTCGTTGCCGCAGAGACCATAGGGATCTGTGACGGTTGTCATCGCACTTATGGCTCCTCGGAACTGGCCCGCCTGGTACCGGCGGGTTGCAACTTCGGCTATGACATCCTTGTCCACGTCGGGCGAGCACTCTTTCTGCGTCACCGTCGTAGCCAGGAAATCTGCGATGAACTGGTAGCCCGAAATATCTGCATCAGCCCCAGTGAAGTGCAGTATCTTGGCAGCAAGTTTATCGTCTATCTGGCCATCGCCCACCAGCAAGCCGCCCCGGCCATCAAGCAGGCGATGCGCGCCAGGGGCGGGTACATTCTGCACCTGGATGCCACCTGTGATGGGAAAGAGCCCTTCCTCATGAGCAGCCTGGATTCCATTAGCCAGATCGTCCTGGGCAATGTCAAGTTGACCTCTGAGAAGGCCGAAACGATCATCCCCTTCCTGGAGCGGATTAAACGGCTGTTCGGCGAGCCGATCGCCTTGGTCCATGACATGGGTAAGGGCATTCTCCGCGCGGTCGCGAAAGTCTTCCCGGGCCTGCCGGATTTCATCTGCCACTACCACTTCCTGAGTGATATCGGCAAGGATCTTCTGGGGCGCGATTATGATACGATCCGAAAGCGCCTGCGCAAGCACGGCATCGCCGGCAAGTTGCGGAAACGCGCACGAGCACTCAGGCCGCTCATGGATGACCATCCGCAACTGATCGCTGACTTTCGCGCCCGCGTCGAGCACCCATCCGCTTCGGATTTGTCTACGGAATGGATGCCCGCGATGAGCGCCTACGGTCTGGTGCTCTGGGCCCTGGACGGCAAGAACCAGGGTAATGGCTACGGCTTCCCGTTTGACCGGCCTCATGTCGTCTTCGCCCAGAGACTTCGCTCGCTCTACCGGCAACTCCAAGAAATCAAGAAGCTGCAGTTACGGGGCCAATGGCGCGACAACCGCCCGCTGTACAAACTGTCGAGCGAGTTGGAGGAGGTCTTCGACGATCAGATTCTGCGGCGAGCGTTGACGGACATCGAACCGAAGATCCAGACGTTTGATGAACTGCGGGAGGCCATGCGAATCGCCCCCAGGTCGGGCTCGCAAGGACTGAATGCTGACGGGATGGACACGGATATTCAAACCATTGAAGGCAACCTGCTTACCTTCCGGCAGCGACTCGCCGATGACCCGGAACGCCCTGCCGACAAGGCTTACCAGAAGATGCTCCAGCAGATCGACAAGTACTGGGAGAAACTCTTCGCCGATCCGATCCAGGTGGACACGCCGGAGGGCAAGGTCGCCATTCAACCGCAACGGACCAACAACATCATGGAACGGTTCTTTCGAGATTTCAAAATGGGATACCGCAGGAAAAGCGGCCACCACGGCATGAGCAAGACGCTCCAGGCCATGCTGGCCGACACGCCCCTGGTGAAAAATCTACACAACGAGTCCTACGTGAAGATCCTGCTCGACGGGAAAGCCGGCTTGGAGGCGCGCTTCGCCGAAATCGACATCGAATTCGTGCGAAAGCAGTTGAACGACTCGCGGAAGTCTCTGGAAAAGATCCCGGCCACCATCAAGAAGATCATCGCCAAGCCCCGGTTCCCTCGGATCATCACCAGCCTCTTCCGTGCCGGCGCTACGCACCAAGCGGTGGCATAACGCCGGCCATGACCCCGACGGAGGCCCCATCCATGACCCAAGCGCCTTATCGCTTGTAAGTCATTTAATATCAAAGAGATATGCCGCGGAAAACCCGCCCAGCCCCCGGTCACGCTGACCAGCCGCAACCCCAAATCCAACCGGATTTTGTGGCCATGGATTTTCTCTCATCCAATTGATCACCCTACTCCCCCTTCTTGCGGTGGT
>CAZDMY010000311.1:0-3152 GCA_964506405.1 uncultured Dehalococcoidia bacterium
TATTTCGGCATCCTGCTGCTCCTTTGCATCCTTGGGTCTAACATGGGTCGTATGTAGGCTGGTGATCAGCGTTCAGTATTCGGTCAAAGGGCTAGTTTCGCTAGTCGTTAGTCATTTGATCTTAGAAATTCCTTTGGCAATTGGATTCTGGAATTTGGCATTCGTCTGTATCATTTTGAACATTATTCAGAATCCAGATGGGGACGGGGTAACCTCGAACTGATAACCTGAAACTCCGAACCCATCAATCAGTATTGTGTCCCCACATTTTTGCAGATTTTTGCAATATCAGGGCAAATTCCTTTATCATTTTTTCCGGGCTAGATTCATCCCAGCCAAGGATATGCTTTGCATTGAAAATAAAACATATGACTGTAAAATATCAACTGGAAAAGAAATAAGAATCCTTGCTAAAGTCCCTGGAACGAATTTCAGGGATATGCTTAGAAAAACGCGTATAAATGACTTATTCACCAACAGCATGACTGTCTCCTGCCCGCCAGTACAATCAGATATTTCCGGTAGGTATCATCTACGGCCCAAGACAAGCCAGACAGCGGATGAAATTTCTCTATATCAGGATTAACCTGAGAATAGACAACCTGAGTAAATTCTACGCAGTTGGTTCTCGTGGCACCGTTCGGCGTTTCACCATACAGCGTTCACAATGCGCCGTTTATGCAAGTTTTATGTTAACAAGTAATGGCAACCCGAAATGAAAGTAAAGGATGAACAGTAAGATGGAAAGTAACGAAGACAACTGGACTTGCGCTCACTGTGGATACATGGCGTCCGGCAGATTCACCGGGGATATCTGCCCAAATTGTGGTCTGACTTTCTGGAAATGTGCGAACTGCGGATATACCGTCACCGCCGGGGTTCCACCTGAAGAATGCCCGGAATGTGGTCACCGGGATGGCTTTCTTAACGTTACCTGCTACATCCCTGAATGTGGCGGCCCCGGACATATTGACGAACGATTGGCTCGTAAACAAAACATGTTGTAGAGAGTTGGGTCGAAATGTATCATAAGATGCTTGTTCCACTGGATGGTTCAAAACTGGCTGAAATCGTTCTGGATTATGCCCAGCAAATCGCCCGGAGGCTGGGCCTGAATTTGATGCTGCTGCATGTCTGCTCCAGGAAAGACTCTGATTACATTTCTCTTCACCGGGCTTATATTGAGAAATCAGCCGAGAGGTTGCAGGATCAAGTACAGGTACGAGGTGAAGTTGTCATAGGCGAACCGGCCGGCGAAATACTCCGCTACAGCCATGAACATGAGGCGGATATTATCCTTATGTCAACTCATGGCCGATCCGGCCAAGTCAACCTCTGGCCCATGGGCAACGTTGTTCACAGGGTCATCAGTGCATCGCCAGTGCCGGTCTGGTTAGTTCCTTCCCGAATGCCGCCGGAAATCATTTATGACGAGTGGCCAACCAGGAAAATTCTCGTGCCGCTGGATGGGTCGCGTATAGCAGAGGCGACTTTACCTTACGTCGCAGATCTGATCGGACAGCACGGCCACCGAGTGGTCGAAGTGATTTTAATGACAGTCTGCGTAACACCTTTCACCGGTTCGGATACCCTCGATTCCTTGATGCCACCGGGATGGAGAGCGCGAATCGAGCCGGAAACTGTCGCGTGTCAGGACGAAGCCAAAGCGTATTTAGCTTCTCTGGAATCCGAACTTAAGCAAAAAGGGCTTACGGTGCGATCAGAGGTACTTACCGGCGAGCCTGCCAGTGAAATCATTCGATATACTGACCAGAATGCTATTAACCTGGTGGCAATGACAACACATGGACACTCAGCGAATCTGAGATGGCCATATGGCAGTGTCGCCCACAAAGTCATAAATGGAATTACCAGTCCGGTCTTTATGGTAGAACCTGAAAATACGGCTGCGCCTTAAAGAGGCACACATCCCATCCTATTGCAAATATCATGATGAGGCAGGGTCGATCAGATAAACCCTGTAAACGACTCCTGCCACAGGTTAAACGAATGAAAAAATCCCCGAAAAACAACTGATTGAATGACATATCCGAACTCTCAAGATGTGCGCCCAGTTATTCAGGAAAACGTTACGGAAGATTGTATCAGGAAAAGCAAAGGAGGAAGAAGATGGCCTATAAGATTACCGATGAGTGTATTGCCTGCGGAGCATGCGAAGCGGAGTGCCCGAACGAGGCAATAAGTGAAGGCAAGACTCAATTTGTCATCGATCCGGATAAGTGCACTGAATGTGTGGGAGCCTTCGGTTCGTCACAATGTGCCAGTGTCTGCCCTTCAGATGCATGCGTACCTGATCCTGATCATGTTGAGAGCAAAGAGCAGCTACTAGCAAAATGGCGTAAGCTTCATCCCGATGGGGAGCCTGCCGCCGGGACGTACTGATACAACCGGTTCAAATCTGACCTGGATCAGTGTTGTGATGTAATGGCTTTTTCAAGTGTCACTCGGCTTGAAGCTCCGGCCGCCTTCCCGGGGCCAGGCAGCCAAGTGGCGATATAGGGATCAAGCATGGATGATTTGTTTGCCATCATTTTATTTGGCTTGTTGATGAGCATGATCGCGCTTACCGGAAGCATTACTTTGATCATGCCCGAAAAAACCCTTAAGAAACTGGTTTTGCCGTTCGTAGCACTTGCGTCCGGTTGCCTTATTGGTGGAGCTTTGTTTCATATGCTCCCGGAATCGATTGAGGAGATGGGAAATCGAACGGTGGTCTACGTCTGGCTATCCCTGGGATTTCTGGTATTTTTGATCTTGGAGCAGGTTCTGCAATGGCATCACTGCCATCGGATGCCGTCAGAACATATTCGGTATGGAAATGATGATTCGCCATGTCAGCAGAAGGAGCCGCTGGGGTATCTGATTCTCGTAGCAGATGGACTGCACAACCTTATCGGCGGTCTGGCGATAGGAGCCCTGTTTATCTCCGATTTCCGTCTGGGATTGACCGGGTGGGCCGTTGCCGCCGCTCACGAAGTACCTCAGGAACTGGGGGATTTCGGTATCCTGATTCACAGTGGATGGAAAAAGGCTTCGGCACTGTTGTTTAATCTGCTTTCCGGCCTGACGTTCCTGGGTGGTGGACTGGTCGCCTATTTTGTTTCTGGCCAGGTGGATATCGATTTTCTGGT
>CAZDMY010000312.1:0-310 GCA_964506405.1 uncultured Dehalococcoidia bacterium
AACGCTGCCTCATGTAATCCGGGTCGCCTTGCAGGGGCTGGCAGAACATTATCCTGAATCAAAATCCGTGATCGTTGCTGCCGGATCTCCTGAGGGAGGGGCAGCGTTGAGGGCTGCCGAGGAGGTGCCTGAAAACCCGGCAATCAAGCGCATTCAATTCGTTTTTCAGGATGAACTTATCAATGGTAAAGGATGGAGCATTCGGGCCATTTTCGAGATTGCCGATAAGCTGGGTGCGGATGCAGTAATTCTAGAGGCGGACCTGCGGAGTGAGGTTCAGAACGGCACAGCGGTCGGGCTGACACCCGAT
>CAZDMY010000312.1:320-1272 GCA_964506405.1 uncultured Dehalococcoidia bacterium
GGATCAAACTCCTGATGGAGCCGATCCGAACCCGGGAGATGGATATGGTTGTCTCAAGATTTTCGCGGTACTATCTTGAGGCCCCGGTCTCCACACTTTCTTATCCGCTTTTTACCGCTATCTATGAATGTCCAATTCGCCGCATGACCGGTGGTCAATGGGGGATTTCCCATAACCTGCTGGATATTTATTTCCAGCGATTTCACCATGCATGGCAGGCAGAGGTAGCAGGTTACGGTGTCGATAGCTGGCTGGCAACGGTGGCCATAACCGCCAATGCCCGAATTTGTGAGGCCAACCTTGGTATTAAGATACATCGTCCGTTGGCTGCTAAACGCGAAGTGGTGCTCCGCCAGGTCGCCAGCGTCTTATTCGGGCAGATCAAGCTCGATCAGGACTGGTGGTTAAAGAAAGGACAACTTTATTCGGTTCCCATGTTGCGGCCTCTGCCCATCTTTGGAATCCCCCAAAAAGCGGCACCGCCTGCAGTGGAACACGCACCCAAGGTAATGATATGGAAAATGGAAGAAGCAATCAATCGTTTCGGAGGGTTGTACGAACATGTGTTTTCGAAAGATGTTTATCATGAACTCGAATCCCTCAAAGGCAGGCAAATTGAGGAATTCATTTTCCCGGGAGGACTATGGGCGGATATTGCCCACAGCCTGCTGCTGGCATATGCCTTTGGAAAGGATTACCGGGAAGACGATATTCTCAGTTCGCTGATTCCTCTCTATGGCGGCTTCATGGCTAGTTTCGTAACACGTATGAAGCAACTTGCGGATGACCTGACTGGAATAGGTGAGGATAAACGAAAAGAAATTCTGTATCTGGAAAGTGAAAAGATTTATGCGGATTTAGTTACCGACTTTCTCGTTCGTAAACCGGAATTTCTACGGGAATGGGTTTCAACATCTGATATGTTAAAACCGCCGGTACCCTCCATCACCTA
>CAZDMY010000312.1:1282-3151 GCA_964506405.1 uncultured Dehalococcoidia bacterium
ATCGGGAGTTTATCCCCGGTATTCCGCTGGTTGTTCCTAATGAGATTGTCAAGCTGGATGGCAGCCTGGTGACGGCTAATAGTATTTATGATTCAATTTTTACCAGGCATAAGAAAGATTTCGACCGGTTCGTTTTTGATTACCTGGAGGTACCCAAAGACAGTAGTTCAGAAGAGATTCTACAGGCGATACGAAAGTTTATGCATGAGGTGGAAGATCAGATACTCCCGGATTATGATCTGGCAACTGTTGAGGGCACCAGCGAAATGGTGGCGAGTATCTTTACAGAATTCCCTCATGCCAATACATTTTCGTTAAAACGGGATGCTGCAACCCTTCTTCTTGTGCAGAACCCGCCCCAAACGCTGATCACCAGGCTGGGATATAGCAGTTTGAACGATCTTCTTGAGGCTCGCAGCCCTCGAGAGGTACTGGCGTTGGCGAGTTGGGTGGAAGAAAGGGAGTATACAGATGTTTTACGGGAAATCATTGAAGCGGTTATTACACCTGACCACTTTGACCACTTGCCAATTGAGTACCTGGTCGTCGAACATCAAAACTTCCCGTCTCTGGTGGAGTTAAGAGGAGCTTCAGCGTTGTATAAGCTGACCGGACAGATCGTTGTCAGTAATCTCCATAAGGGGATGGGTGGAGAATATCCCAAGTTGCGCTACTTCACTACCATTGCCAAGGATATTGTTGAATCGGAAAGGTTCGGCCGTATCTGGGAAAGTTTTGCCAGCGATCGAAGAAACTTCAGCCGTAAGGTCACCAATTCACTGAAAGGCCATTGGGGAAAGGAAGCGCTTTCGGCGCATAACATCTTTGAAGATGGGAATCAACGCATCCTCGTGGGACGCTTGAGAGAGATGGCGAATATAATAGAAGGTTCAGCGGGAGAGAAAGTATCCAGTAAACAGTTCGCCGAAAAGTTACGCGCGGTAGCTGACTCATATCACCTGGCTTTAACTCTTCCAGACGGCAAGTTCGTAACCTGCTCCGCCTGGTCCTGGGCCAGTTACAGTGCCAAGGGGGGTAAATCATATCCCTCACCCCTTTCGGTTCGTGTGGAAAGGGACTGGGCATCGAGGGAGTTCCTGCTGGAGTACTTCAAGGCACTGGGTGGTTCGGAGGAGGATGTTGAACGCAAGGTCGTGGAACTCATGGGACAGAATAAGGAATGGATGGATCTGGCCCCGATGTTGCTGGGGACAGAGATCGATGCCGGACGTATCATCCCGCCGGTGGAGATTCACGTGTCTTCGGTCCAGCCGCCGGCCGGTGACTTGGTTCGGTATGAAGGCAATCCCATCCTGATGCCCATCCCTGAAAACCCCTGGGAATCGAAATACGTATTGAATGCCGGCGCGATTTGGGTGGACGATAAGGTCTATATGCTCTATCGGGCCTTTGGCGATGATGAAGTCTCCCGGCTGGGACTGGCGATCAGCGAAAACGGGCTGGATTTCAAGGAAAGGCTGGATATGCCCATTTTCGAGCCTAAAGGGAAGGATGATCAAAAAGGGTGTGAGGACCCGCGCCTGACGCAAATGGGCAACCGTATTTATATGGCCTATACCGCTTATGATGGGAGAATAGCTCAAATTGCGCTGGCTTCTATCGGGATAAAGGAATTCAAGAACTTTCGATGGGACAAGTGGCGTCGCCATGGTATGGTTTTTCCTGGCTTTACCGATAAGGATGCAGCGCTTTTCCCGGAACGGTTTAACGGACAGTACGCCATTCTGCATCGGGTAGATCCCCATATATGGATCACCTTTTCACCGCATCTGAGGTGTCCCTGGTCGCGTAAACGGCACCGAATACTGGCCGGTTCCACTCCGGGTATGTTATGGGATGGGCAGAAGA
>CAZDMY010000313.1:0-3144 GCA_964506405.1 uncultured Dehalococcoidia bacterium
CATTTTCACCAGCATAAACCTATCACTATTGAGTTATACGTCACGAGCCTTGTAAATTTAACGGGTTACCAATTCCCCTTATCCTTAATGCTCAGAATCACAGTTATCCCCACCGCCCAAAAAGTTCGCATATTCCTTGGTACCACCCGAAAAGCTCTCCACATGCGGTATGGAGAAAAATGCAGTTTGCGGAAGGCCTCTTTTTTCAGTCGCCGCAGGGTTTCATCCGATACCTCAGAAAGGTTCAGTTTAAAATCATAATAATCCATATTATCGATATCAGACGGATTCCATCCGGACGGCATGTATCTTTCCGCCAATGCCGTACCGGGGAAAGGGTTCACATAGAAGAAATTGGCGGCATGCAAACGTGAATGCAGGGCATAATCACGAGTCATCTGCATCTCGTCCTCAGTTTCGGTCGGGAAACCGAGCATGAAATAGCCAAACGTGAAAATGCCCCTGGCGGCAGTATATGAAATTACGTCTCTGGTATAATCCAAATCAAGGTTTTTCCCGATCAGCTTCTGGAGACGAGGGCTGGCCGTTTCCACGGCATAGTTGATACGGTAGGTTCCCGCTTCCTTAAGCAGGTCAATCAATTCCTCATCCATCCGATCGGCCCGCAGTCCGTTGGAAAAAGATATCCATAAATTCAGCTTCCGGGAAACGATCCCCCTGGCGATTTCCTTAGCCCGTTCAAGGTCGAGATTGAAGCAATCATCCACGATCTCCAGTTCACGAATACCGTATTCATGCTTCAGCATCGAAATTTCTTCCAATACGGCTGAAGCGGAGCGTGCCCGGAATCTCTTGCCGAACACGTTGTGGCAATAGATACAGCCAAAGGGACATCCCCGGCTGGTAAAAATACTGACGCTTCTGGGAGAGCGTATCAGTTGGTTATGGGTGTGCCGGCTGGACATCTTGAAATACTGCTCCGGGCCTATCAGGTCCCAGGCCGGTACCAAACCATCGATATCATCGAGATATGAGTTGACCGGATTCGACCTGGCTACCCCATCTATCAGATGAATCAAACCGGGAATTGTATCAATCCGGTCTCCCTTTTCTTGCGCCTTAAGGTAATTTACGAAGGTTGTCTCTCCCTCACCGATCACCGCTGCATCCGCTGTTCTATCCTCCAATAACTTCTCTCCCATCGTAGAAACGAGGGGGCCACCCAAAACAATAGGTGCTTTCACACCGTCTCTCCTGAGGGTATTTGCTACCTTCCTAACATCCTGCTTTTCATAATGAATGGCTGATAAACCTATGATATCCGGGCCAATATCACGAACACATTCCGCTACTTTAGCGGGGGAAAGACGCCAAAGGCGAGCATCAAGTAATGAAACCTCATGCCCTTCCCTTCGTATGGCAGACGCGATATAGCCAATGCCCAGCGGCATAAATGCGGTTCGCATTTTGGAATTGGGACGTATCAGTAAAACCCGCATATCACGATTCTTGAGACTACGGTTACATCGGTAACCATAACTATAGCACAAGATGATTATCGGACCAAACACTGGAATGTGCTTGATGATCTGGTTTCCTTGACTAATCAGCCGGAATATTCTAGTATAAACACTATCCCAATCGAATCGCTATATTGAAGGTGAAGAAATGGTACGAGTAATCCTACTGGTGATTGTACTCATCAGCACAATTGTGTTAATCGGAGCATGTTCGGATGACACAGGCACAATACATACGGATAGCCCTCAACCAACAGACCAGCCAGTTTCAGGGGACCCGTGGCCCATGTTCCGCCACGATCCTCAACACACCGGGCAGAGTCCCTATTCAGGCCCGGAGCAACCTGAACTGAAATGGCGCTATGGTATCCCCGGGATAGACATCATGAGTTCTCCCGCCATCGGGGAGGACGGTACTGTACATATCGGGGCTAACGGGTTTGCAACGACGGGAGGACACCTGTACGCCATAAATCCAAACGGTTCACTGAAATGGGTTTATAAGACAGAAGGAGGTATGATAATTTCCTCCCCGGCAATAACCATAGACGATAACATCTGTGTTGGGTCGAGGGACAAATCTATCCATTGCCTCAACTCTGTGGGAACAGAGGTATGGAAGTATGAAACAAACGGATTCGTAGACAGTTCCCCGGTAATTGCTCCCGATGGAACCATCTACGTAGGTTCGTGGGATGGCCACCTATATGCGCTGGAGGTTGATGGTTCACTGAAATGGAGTTACAACATGGACGACGTGGTAGTCACTTCACCCGCAATTGCTGAGAATGGCACCATTTATGCTGGATCAGCCAATGTCCTTGAAGCCGGTACACCCTCCCTATATGCCCTCAATCCCGACGGTACCTTAAAATGGCAATATAATACAGGGACAGCGGTTTTATCCTCGCCGGCAATATCTTCAGATGGTACGGTTTATTTTGGCACTATTGACGGGAAGTTTCATGCGCTAACCAGTGAAGGGGGTCTTAAGTGGCATTATGATACCGAAGATGTCATAGGTTCATCGCCTGCCATCGGGCACGATGGTATCGTCTACTTTGGTAGCTTTGATAACTACTTGTACGCCTTGAATCCTGATGGCACCCTTAAATGGCGCTGCTTGACCGGTGACCTGATCACATCATGTCCCGCAGTTGGATCCGACGGTACTATCTACACAGGCTCTGTTGATTCTTATCTGTATGCAATAGCACCCGATGGCACTATCAAATGGCGTTACGAAACAGGAGATGAAATCAGCTCGTCCCCTGCAATCGGGCCTGACCATACAGTGTATTTCGGCTCACTTGACGGTTACATCTATGCCATTGGGGAAGCTCAGTGAAAAAGACAGGTACCATAATTGCATTCATTTTGTTACTCTTTGTTTTCCAATTAACAGTTGGCTGCGGTTGTCGATCCGATTCCCATATCGACAATGGGCTTAAGCTGGTAAACCGAGGATACCCGGAACTGGCAATTGAGGAATTTACCAAAGCAATCGAGCAGGAACCTGAAAACGTTAAGGCATACCACTATAGAGGCAACTGTTATGCGGATATTGGAGAGTACAAATTGGCAAGTGATGACTACTACAAAGCAATGGAACTGGATTTTGAATATGCCCCGGTATTTGCCAGCAACTGCTCCCTTTTCATAA
>CAZDMY010000314.1:0-2906 GCA_964506405.1 uncultured Dehalococcoidia bacterium
GCTGCCACAGGCCGAAGTAGTTTTGCGGCCCGATGGCCTCCCAATCGATGGCGAGCCGATCCATATCGGCGATAACTTCACGAGCCCCATTGAAAATGATCTCGCCTGCCCGGTTTCTCCAGGCTATGCCCGCTACTTGCGCCGGATCGTCGCCTGATTCCAAAGTATTCAGCAATTCCACCAGTGTATCCTCACCCTCGCCAATGACTAAAAAATCCGCCTGAATGGAATTCATCATGTCAGGGCCAAAGCCGGTGGCGTGGGGCCCGCCCATAATTACAGGGGTTTGAGACCATTTACGCTTGATGCCGGAAATAAGGGAGGTGGCCTGAGGTGCCTCGAAGGTCATGGCGGTGATGCCGATAACATCGGGGACAAAATCGGCCGCCTGACGGAGGGTGGCTTCCTTGGACAAACGGAAACGACGAGCATCGATGATGAGGACGTCATCATCCCGTGCATTCTTAACTGACTGAGAAAGGTATCCTAGCCCAACAGGAGGAGGAACTACCGCAATAGAGGAATTGGGGCGGATTAAAAGCAATCGCATAGCAAACTCAAGCACATTGATTGAAGGCAGCATTCATGATATTGTCTACAGTATAGCATCACCATTCGAGATTGTAACCTATGAAAGTGCTCTTCCTGCAAAAGGATATTTTTGCCAAACCAGGTATCATGCTTCTTTCGGCCATTTTGAAAAAAGAGGGACATGATGTTGATGTGCTGATTGAGGATCTGGAACGTAACATGATCGGGAAGACTATTGAAATGGCCCCCGACGTGATCGCCTTCTCAATAACACTCGTTGAGCACAATTGGATGAACCGGGTGGGGAAAGAACTCCGAAAATACTTTCCAGGACCGATCATTTGCGGTGGCGCACATCCGACCTATTCTCCGGCGATTATTAGCGAGGAATACCTGGACGCCATCTGTGTTGGAGAAGGGGATGCGTCGTTACCGGAATTCGTCAGAGCGATCCAGGGAGGTGAAGATACGTCACAAATCCCGAATCTCATAGTGAGCAGGAACGGCCGGACATTTCATAACGATGTACGCCCACTAATCGAAGATCTCGATTCCCTGCCATTTTTCGATAGGGCGATCTATGAAAGATACCCAATTTACCGCACCCCTCATGGCGGCCTGCTCTCTCACTATGTGATGATGACCGGACGAGGATGTCCTTATGCCTGTTCTTTCTGCTTGAATAAGACATATAATCAAATATATAAAGGTAAAGGTAGAACAGTCAGAAGAAGATCAGTTGATAATGTCATCGCTGAGCTTGAACAAATGAAAGAAAGGAACGTCAATTTTGTCGTCTTCGAGGATGATTCCTTTACTCACCCACCCCGAGAATGGCTCAACGACTTCCTGGAGAAGTACCGTGACGAAATCGGCATCTCCTTCAAGTTCCAGACGCCTGCCAACATGCTGGATGAAGACTTAATGCAGAAGCTCAGAGAGGCAAACTGTCACGCTTTTAAGATGGGAATCGAATCCGGCAATGAAGATTTCAGGAATAATGTCCTTAAGAAACACGTTTCTGCTAGTGCCATTATCGAAGCGGCACGCCTGGCACGTAAGTATGGAATCAGGTTTCAAACCTTCAACATAGCCGGCTGTCCCGGCGAAA
Organism: uncultured Dehalococcoidia bacterium; assembly: GCA_964506405.1. Classification (GTDB taxonomy): domain Bacteria; phylum Chloroflexota; class Dehalococcoidia; order SZUA-161; family SpSt-899; genus JBGLNL01. Next base: position 1,643 of record CAZDMY010000314.1, read on the forward strand.
CACTGGATATGCTATTTGAAACATATGAAATAAATAATCGGATCAGGCCAGATTTCGTTTGGTGTTCGCTTTGTCACCCCCATCCCGGAACCGAGCTATTCGATTACGCCATTGACAATGGTTACATCGATGAGCAATTTTTCAATGTCTTAACCGGTGGCACCTCTGTTTTCCTGCAAACACCCATGAATCTTAAGAATAAAAAGGAGGTTATCAACCTCCAAAGAATCATGTATGCCTGTGTATTATTTCATCTGCCCAGCCGAATTGTTAGATTCCTCATCAAGCTCCCACTCGCATGGGTTTACCAACTGGTATTCGGGACGACTTTTTTTATTGGTTTATACAGGACTTGTAAAGTCGGATTATATGACCTTTCCAAACAAGCTCTTCGCTGGACCAAGTATATCGAACAAGACTGATCCCATGAAACTCAACGGAGTTATATGTCCGGGATAAACAATGGAACACTCAACCCATTATCTCCCAACCGCTGTAATCGTCAGGTGCCGAGCAAACCGCGGTAACAGCCCGATTCGATGGCGAAGTTTGCTGCCGTAGTACTGCAAATATAAGCCGGCAACCCATCCTGGATACTTATCCCAGAAATAGGAGGGAAGATCAAGGAGCAAAGGTCGATACCAGTAGTGGGCTTCGATTATCTCGAAGTAATTGCTGATATTCTCCAGCAATTCCCGCGCCTTGAATCTCGATTCGATGGTATTTCCTTTCCAGTTACCCACCAGTGTCCTGCAGAGTGAATAGAAAGGATCATTATCTACTGTCTCAAACGCCTCGAAACGCCCGCCGGGCTTGAGGACTCGAGCTATCTCTTTTACCGCTAACATGTAATCCGCTATATGGTGTAACGTTCCCCATTCACGCACATAATCAAAGCAATCATCAGTGAAAGGTAAATGCCTCCCATCAGCCACTAGAAAGCAGGTTCCGTTCCTGATCCGCGAACGGGCCTTCGAAACGGCATGGGAATTAATATCAAAAGCACAGGTATCCTCATCCCCGTGCATATCAAGCCAACTGCCTCTCTCAGCGGGGTGCACCCCAAATCCGCCGGGAAAGCCGCCTTCCCCACAACCGAAATCAAGTTTCCTCATAAACTCGCCTTAAGGATTGAAATCAAATTGACAACATACTGTTCTATCAGAAGCATCACTTATGAACAAGCATTGGCATATTACCAGTTAGCCCTGTCCCTTAAACTCAAAGAGGCTACCACAGCCACGCTCCAGGCAGAACGCCAGTT
>CAZDMY010000314.1:2916-3144 GCA_964506405.1 uncultured Dehalococcoidia bacterium
CTTAAACGTCCGCCACGCTCGATGAGGAGAGAAATAAAAACTACGGTAAGCTTCTTTGCTGAGCTTGCGCAATTTTTTATCAGAAACATCAGAGAGATTTACCTTAAGATCAAAATAATTCATGTCCTCAAGGGCCGCTTCCTCAACCTCCGGGACAGGGTACTGGCGGAAAAGCTCCGTTCCGGGGATGGGGTTGACATAGAAAAAATAGGCGGCGTGAAATTTCGA
>CAZDMY010000315.1:0-3134 GCA_964506405.1 uncultured Dehalococcoidia bacterium
ACAGGGTCAGGCCGAGGCCATCGCGATAAAACTGGATGGATTTCTCTACATCTGTAACCGATATTCCAACATGATTAACGAGCACGGTTTGCCTCCTTCTCATACAAATGTCAGATTAAATGATCGGCTAACTGTACGATTTATATAAGTCTGATGAGTAGACTCAACATTTCATTCCGGCCCCTCAGCCGCTAGATTCCTGCACACCCAGGCGTATCTGCGACTTTCGCGGGAATGACACACAAGTAGTATCGTCAATTTAGATTATCGACGGAGCCTTCGTAAAAAAAACGGCCCGGAGCAAACGCTCCGGGCCGTTTGAGCTGGTTTCTAAGTGGGCAAACCGCCGATTCCCAGCGGCCCGTCCTCGAGGTAGGTCTTGATGTACTTATCCATCTCGGGTGTGGGTTTCCACCACTTGTTGGCGCCCAGGTCTTCGCAAACCTTATTCGCACCGAGGTAACCGGGGCCGCCGAGCACCAGTCCGCCAGGATAGTTGGAAGCGCCGCAGGTATACAGGCCTTCCATCGGGGTGGCCGTGCTGGAGCAATCCTGGTTGGGCCTAAAGCAACCGAGCTGAATTGGTTTGTAGTCGCCGTGTTTGATCGCACCGAAGCGCATATTAGGGAACCGGACCTCGATATCGTACGGAGTCTCCTGACTCATGGCCACGATATTCTTCCCGCTCATATTGGGGGCGTATTTCGCCCACTTTTTCAGAATGGCATCCTGAAGCTCCGGCCCTTTCTGATCCCATCCGCCTTCGATATTGTAAGGGGCATGCATCTGGAAGAAAGATACTTTCCGACCAGGCATATCACTCAAGAAGGGATCAAACAAACTCTGGCAGGTGGCATGCCCGGCGAAGTTGTTCATATCGATCTTGCCGCCGACCACGTTGTCCCAGTGCTGCATGAGTTGATCGGTGTTCTCGGCCCCGAAGATGACGATAAAGGAATCGTTAATCCAGGGATCATCGGTTTTGTATAACGGAATCTCGTTGGTGGCGACATGCAGGGTGTTGAAGCTCCACTTATCGTATTTCCAGCCTTCGATAGATTCACGAATTGATTCGGGTACGTTCTCTTTGCCGACCATATCGAACCATGTGGTCCAGGGATCGAGGGTGGACATCACCACCTTGCTCTTGAGCGTCCGGCCTTCTTCCAGGTGAACGCCGACGGCTTTTCCGTTCTCCACCAGGATCTTGTCGACCGGGGCGTGTTCCAGAATCAGTCCACCCTGCTTGACGAACTCGCGGGCCAGGGCACTGGCAAACTTGTGTGAGCCGCCGTAGCAGTAGTTCTTATTGACCATTCTATTTAAGTAAAGAGCGGCCAGCATGCCCACGCCGGTCTCCTTGGGGTCCAGGCCCCAGACAGTCATGCAGTAAAGGAGGAGGGTGCGAACCTTCTCATTCTCGAAGTTGTTCATCACCAGGTCGTACGGGCACTGTTCCACGAGTTCGAGCATCTTCTGGCCGACTTCGGTCTTCTGCATGGCCATGCTGATTTCAATAGGGGCCATAGGCGGGATGAAGGTAGCCGGGCCGATGATATCGTTAACCACCTGGCCCCACTCCACGGACAACCGGCCGAAGGTCTCGGCATCCTTCATGGAATGCTTAAAGATGGAATCCTTGGAATCGGCCGTCATCTTGCAAAGCTGGATGGAGGTGCCGTCCTCGAATACAATTCCTGTTTGCTGGTTGGGCTTGATCCATTGCAGCGAGGGGCCGTCCATATTGAAATCCCGCAGTACGGGCATCAGATCCACCAGCATGTGATAGATCACGTGCGGATTGGATGAATACAAAGGATAGATGATCTCGTCGGTGGCCAGGCCTCCGCCGATCTCATATCGCCTTTCACATAAACAGACTTTCAAACCGGCGCTGGCCAGGTAGCACCCGGCCATTAAGCCGTTAGGTCCGGCGCCGATGATAACAACATCCCACTCACTCTCCTCAGGGAATTCCTCCATCATAGGTCCCATTGCATCGTCTACCATGATTACCTCCTAATATCGCGCTTCATCCGGGGATGGCGGATCGTTTGCCTTCCTGCGGGATGTAGTAAGGTGATGGATACCACCACTTGCCGGGTTCTTCGACCACCCCGTCCTCAATGAGGATATGCATCAGGTTATAGGGAATCGCCATCAGGCAGAGTGCGCCCGGGTGGGACATGGTCTGATGGCAGGTATAAAGTCCGTCGATGGGCGTGCGGTAGCGAGTCAGTTCGGGAATGGGCCGGTTCTCAGCCCACTGGTCCTTACAATGACGGCTGCCGCACCAGGTGCCGCCGATAAGGCCGGTATTGCGCAGTTCCACTTCTCGGCCGCTTGACGACCAGTAGTGGAGTATGTTGTCGTCATCGAGCCCGTCCAGTGCCTGGCTGAAAGCCTTGCGCATATAGGCATCATATTCGTCTTTTCGCTCGATCTGGGTATCGATTCCCTCAACCTGTAATTCCGGTATAGGGACATTCACTTCGAATGCTGTAGAAATATGTCCGTTCGGATATGAACCCTGGCAATCGGTGGGATCGAAGTTCTGCGAAGGGCAGAGGAACCACATCAGCTTCTCCGGTGGAAGCGTGGGCATGGCTTTATAACCGTCGCAATCGCGGACATTCTCATAATAGAGTTCGCGTGAGTCAGCCGGGAAAACACCGCCAAACGGCACGTTATCCGGTCCGAGGTTCCCCTTATTCATCTCCCTGAATTTTTCATTCCAGTGAAGCGGTTCTTTGGTGTGGTATGTGGTCACATAGAGGGTCCCATTCTTCAGGCTGACATCTTCCAGGTTTCGAATGAAGCTGGGTTCAAGATGTTTTCTTCCCACCATATCGAAGAAAGCCTGTTTGTAATCTACCGCCGCGATCACCGCTTTATTGGCCCATATCTTACGGCCACCCATAGCGGCATCATCGCGTAAACGTACACCTACTGCCCGGCCGTCATCAACAATGATCTCTTCGACGGCACACATGGTGCGGACTATCGCACCGTGTTGGACCGCGCAACGATGGATGGCATGGAAATAGCCGTGCAGGCCACCTCGAGGGACACTCTGCTTACCTGTATTGGGAAGAGTCAGGAGCTGGCAGCAAAGCATGGCGGGTACGGCGACG
>CAZDMY010000316.1:0-3129 GCA_964506405.1 uncultured Dehalococcoidia bacterium
GCCAAGGTATCTCACACGCGCTGTCAAATGGTAAAAAATTGTGGCTTCACCTCGGATCAGGTACAGGATCCGCTCTTCGATGTTATGGGCAATACCGGCGTGGCCCATCCTATTCAGATGCTGGTAGCCGCCCTTGAAGAAGCTAAACCTGGCGACAGGATCCTTTTAACCAGTTATTCGGACGGCGGCGACGTTTTCAATATCGTTGTCACCGAGGAAATCACCAAGATCCAGGGGAAACGGCGGGGGATGAAAGATCATCTCGCCACCACTAAAGAATTGACTAATTACGGCCGGTACCTGCTCTATCGGGGATTAGTTTCACGCGAATACGAATCACCGGCACCGGTACCTTATGCATCGCTGCCACGTGAATGGCGCGAGCGGAACAGTATCATCTCCCTTCATGGAAGCAAGTGTAAGAAATGCGGTGAAGTCCAGTTTCCAGTCGAGAGGGTCTGTCCCAAGTGCCTTTCTAAGGACGATTACACTGAGGTGAGCCTGGCCCAGGTACCGGCGACCATCTATACCTATAATCTGGACTACGCCACACCTACTTCAGATCCGCCCAACAGTATGTGCCAGGTCGATTTCAAAGGCGGTGGCCGAATTCAATGCATCATGGCAGACCGGGATCCAAACGAGGTCGAAATCGGCATGCCGGTAGAAATGACATTCCGCAGATTCCACGAAGAAAAAGACATTATCCATTACTATTGGAAAGCCCGTCCGCCAAGGATGCCTGAGAAGTAATGATAATACGGAATAGAGAGGAGGTATAACAATACAATGGCAGAAGGAACCATTAAAGATAAAGTGGCCATCGTCGGCATGGGATTGACCCGGTTCGGAGAACTGTGGACCAAGAGCGATGCCGATGTCATCGTCGAAGCTGCATGGGAAGCCTATGAAGACGCCGGCATCGAGCCCAACGAAGTGGACGCAGCTTTTGTGGGTACCATTTTTACCGGTGTTACGGCAGGTTGCCTGAGTGAGCCGTTAAAGATGGACTTAAAACCCGTCACCCGAGTTGAGAACAACTGCGGTTCGGGATCAGAGGCAATAAGGCTCGCCGCCATGTCAATCGCCAGCGGGATGTACGATACCGTCCTGGCCCTGGGCTTTGAAAAATGCAAGGATTGCGGATTTAATGTACTCCCCACACCACAGCCCGACAGCCTGCATCCGGTGTATAATACCCGCCTGACCGGTCCCGGCGCTTATGCAATGGCGACCATTAACTACTGGCATAAATACGGTATCGACCCTATCGAAGGCAAACGCACACTGGCCAAAATCGCGGTCAAAAACCATCACAACGGCTCGATGCACCCGAAAGCACACCTGCAGCGAGAATTGAGTATGGAAGCCGTTATGATGTCCCCGCCAATCGTTTATCCGCTGGGCTTGTTTGACTGCTGCCCCACCACCGACGGCGCAGCCGCAGCCATTCTAACCCGCGCAGACCTGGCCAAGAAATTCCGCGATGATTATGTTTTAATCAAGGGCCTTGGCGTTTCCGTAACTCGGATTAATCCCTGGAACGGTAAGTGTAAATCAGATGTAGATGCAACCTTCTGGACGGAAACCGCGGTCGCCTGCGATCAAGTCAGAAACCAGACCGGCGTCAAGGATTTCAGTAAAGAGGTCCAACTGGTTGAATTGCACGACTGTTTCACCATCACCGAACTAATTGCTTATGAATCACTGGGTATCTGCGATAAGGGTGAAGGCACGGACGCGGTCAATGACGGCCGGTTCCTGCTGGACGGCAAATTACCGGTCAACCCCGATGGCGGACTGAAATCATTCGGTCACCCGATCGGTGCCAGCGGAATCCGCATGGCCTATGAGTGCTACCGGCAAATCCAGGGCCGGGCGGAGAAACCGGAGCGCCAGTTGAAAGATGTCAAACTTGCCCTGGCCCAATGCCAGGGTGGCGTTCCCGGCACCTTCCAGGCTAATGTCCAGCTTTTCGGCCGGGCAGACACGAAGTAAGAACTAATCGAGTGAATAAAAGAAAAACCCTCCGTGTGAAAACAGAGGGTTTTTCTTTTAGGTAAATCGTCGATGAAGCTGGTTTCGGATTCTATCGGGAATCGGTCAATGACCAATACTTCGTCAGTATCCGGGAGCATTGACCTTCACTCATTTCATATTAAGCCACCGTGGTGTTACAATAACCGGGGGCAGGGCTGTGCTGTCTTAGGTCAATACCTGTCCGGTTCCGGCATTAAATCAGGGGCCAATTTGTGTAAGGCAGGTTATTGATCATGAAAATACTGTTAGTCTATCCCCAATACCCGGATACTTTCTGGAGCTTCCGGTACGCACTTAAGTTCATATCGAAAAAGGCGGATGGACCTCCTCTGGGATTGCTCACCGTCGCAGCGATACTGCCTAAGGAATGGGAAATAGACTTCATCGATATGAATGTTTCTCACCTTCACGATCGCCATATACGCTGGGCTGATTACGTGTTCTTGAGCGGCATGAACATTCAAGTGGAATCGTTCCGCGAAGTCATCGCACGCTGTAACAACCTGCACGTTAAGATTGTCGCCGGCGGACCACTGGCTACGAGTGATCCCCAGGAATTCCCGGGAGTGGACCATTTCGTCCTAAATGAAGCCGAGATCACCTTACCCCTGTTTATCGAGGATTTGAAAAATGGAAATGCCAAACCTGTTTATACCACTGACGAATTCCCGGATATTGCATTGACGCCGTCTCCCATGTGGGATCTCGTAAATATGAAGGACTATGCCTCCATGTATGTTCAGTATTCGCGGGGATGTCCTTTCAACTGTGAGTTCTGCAGTATCACCTTGCTCAACGGGCATCGGCCCCGAACAAAAAGTAGAGAGCAGTTTTTAGATGAACTGGAAGGCCTGTATCAGCGGGGATGGCGCAACGGCATATTTCTTGTTGATGATAACTTTATCGGTAACAAGGAAAAGCTTAAAAAGGAAATACTGCCTTCCCTGATCGAATGGCAGGAACACCATAACTATCCCTTCGAATTCACCACTGAAGTCTCCGTCAACCTCGCCGACGACGAGAAACTCATACAACTGATGGTGAAGGCGGGGTTTAATTCGATCTTCACCGGTATTGAGACGCCCAATT
>CAZDMY010000317.1:0-3126 GCA_964506405.1 uncultured Dehalococcoidia bacterium
CATTTTGGCTTCGAATGTAATGTCATCTTCCATATAGCACATGGCACCCGCTTCAGCGATAACGGTTTCTCCCGGGTCCAATTCAATTTCTACTAACTGGAGATCATCTCCGATGAGTTCATAATCGACCTCATGGCTTTTCATAGAATACCCCCCATTCTGTTGATTCTCTGCATCAATATACGTGTTATAACAGAGTGTGAAATTATGGTACAGAAAAATATGTGAAATAGTCAAGGGAAATTCGACTTTCGGATACAAAATGCGGTTGTATCGGGCTTGCCTAGTAATCTATCCGCCGTCCTCGCCAGTACATTGTTTGTCCAGGAGGCCCACCCGGTCGGCGGGGCCAGACTGGTTCTCCTTTTATCAATTTGTATACAATAACCACCGCAAATCCGAATAGGAACCCTCCTACGTGTGCCCAGTAAGCGACCCCACCTTCCGTTGACGGAGCAAGCGTACCGACACCGCTCACGAATTGCAGCAGGAACCAGAAGCCAAGTAGATAGATTGCCGGAATTCGGACGAAGGCGAAAAAAAAGAAAACCACGGCCGTGCCGATCCGGCTGTAGGGAAACAGCAGCAGATAGGCCCCCAGTGCACCGGCAATTGCCCCGCTGGCCCCGATGGTTGGGACCTGGGACGATGTGTCGGCAACCGCCTGCAACAGGACGGCGGCCACGCCGGCTGCCAGATAGAACAGCAAGTACCGCAAGTGCCCGAATTTATCTTCGACATTATCGCCAAAAACCCACAGGAAAAGCATATTAAAGAAGAAGTGCATCCAGTCGCCGTGGACGAACATCGAAGTGAGCATCGTTGCCCACGTCGGTACCGGGGATTCGATATCCACGTATCCATCACCCGTATCGAGCAACTGATAACTAACGCCATGAAACAACTCGTTCGGGATCAGGCCATATTTGAAAAAGAAAACATCGCGCCCGCTTCCTCCCAGCGTCAATTCGTAAACAAAGACGGCTGCGCAGGCGATAATCAGGCTGATATTGACGAAGGGGAAAGTGTTGCGTTGCAGGTCGCTGTCGGTAATCGGTAACATGCCGATGATGCTCCGGGTGCAACTTGGGATCGTTGCAATTGATCGGTGAATTCTATTATACTCTAACTTGCTGACCCCAACCTGTCAAAAATCAATGCGCAGGAGATTTCATGTCAAACTGGTTTGAGAAAGAGAAGAAATACTTTATCCCTGTATTCAAGCGGCAACCGCTGGTCATCGTACGCGGTGAAGGTGTGAGGTTATGGGACGAAGACGGTAAGGAATATCTGGATTTTGTGGGCGGATGGGCGGTAAACGCACTCGGTCACTGCCACCCGGCGATCGTAGGGGCGCTGACAACGCAGGGTAAAACGCTAATTCAGGTTTCAAATCAGTTCTTTACCGTTCCCCAGTTACAGCTTGCTGAACTATTGATCGAGAATAGTTGTCTGGATCGTGTATTCTTTGGCAACAGCGGTGCCGAGGCCAACGAGTGTGCCTTCAAGGTTGCGCGTAAGTATGGCCGGATGCATCGGAACGGAGCGTATGAGGTGATCACGGTATCCGGTTCGTTCCACGGGCGCACGATTGCGGCAATTGCGGCAACCGGTCAGCATAAGTTCCAGAATCCGTTTGTGCCGCTTCCCAACGGATTCATTAACGTGGAGTACGACAGCATTGATGCGATAAAATCGGCTACCACAGACCTCACTTGTGCTGTGATGCTGGAGCCAATCCAGGGGGAGAGTGGCGTCAATATTCCCAATGAAAATTATTTCAGACAAGTAAGGCAATGGTGTGACGAGCACGGATTGCTGCTTATACTGGATGAAATTCAAACAGGAATCGGCCGGACCGGGACGCTGTTTGCTTATGAACAACTCAGTATCGAGCCGGATATAATCACCCTGGCAAAAGGCCTGGGTGGTGGCGTGCCCATCGGGGCCATCCTGCTTAAGGAGCATGCCTCGGTGCTGGAAGCGGGCGAGCACGGATCGACTTTTGGGGGAAACCCGCTCGTATGTGCCGTTGGCTATGCTACGCTGAAATACATTCTTGAGAATGGTGTCCTGGAAAACACCCGGGAGGTGGGGGCTTACCTGCTGGGTCGCCTGGCTGAACTTAAATCCAGGTTCGATTTTATCATCGATGTACGCGGACGGGGATTCCTCTGTGCGGTTCAGTTCGATCGGGAGATGGCCGGTGAAGTCCTGGCCAAATGCAATGAGCATGGATTCCTGGTCAATCAGGTCAAGCCCGATGCCATCCGCCTGATGCCCCCGCTGGTTACCACCAAAGCCGAGGTCGATGAGGCGATCGAAATCTTTGCGGACGTATTGAAGCAATGGAAATAATCCCGGCAGTTGACCTCCGAGGTGGCAAGTGTGTGCGATTGTACCAGGGTGACTATTCGCAGGAGACCGTGTTTTCCGACGATCCGGTCTCAATGGCGCTCCGCTGGCAGGAGGCCGGAGCCCGGCGGTTGCACCTGGTTGATTTGGACGGTGCCGCGGAAGGGAAGCTGTGCAATGCTTCGGTTATTGGCCGGATTGCCAGATCGGTACAGATCCCGATTGAGATCGGTGGAGGGATTCGCCTGATCGAAACCATGGAACATCTTTTAGGACTGGGTGTGGACAGGATGATCCTCGGAACAGTGGCGCTGGAGGACCCGGACCTGGTGAGGGAGGCCTGTGCCAGATTTGGTGAAGGGATCGTAGTAAGCATCGACGCCAGAGATGGTTACGTAAAAGGCCACGGCTGGACCGATGAAGGCAAGCTGACTATTGAAGAAGTAATCCGCCAGATGGAATCGGCCGGGGTGAAACGGTTCATCTTCACCGATATTACCCGCGACGGCACGCTGACGGAGCCGAATTTCGAAGAAATCGAGCGGTTCAAATCGCTAACCGATATCCCCGTAATTGCCGCCGGCGGGATTGCCTCGACCGATCATCTGAAACGCCTTGCAGTTCTGGGTATCGAAGGAGCCATCGTGGGAAGGGCGATTTATACCGGCGATGTCGATTTGAAAGAGGCGCTGGCAACAATCAATTCATGAACGTACGGAGAAATAGAAATGCTGAAACTGGATGATAAAGGGCTGATTCCGGCCATTATTC
>CAZDMY010000318.1:0-3109 GCA_964506405.1 uncultured Dehalococcoidia bacterium
GGGGGAAGATCATTCCGCTTAAGAAGATCACGGACGAAGCCGCGGATATGTGTGATACGATCGAGCGCATCATCGTCGTCAAGCGAACGGGAGAGGATATTAACATGCAGGAGGGCCGGGATCTGTGGCTTGAAGATATTCTCCCCGAATCACCGGTTTACGTTGAGCCCGTTCCGGTGGAAGCCACCCATCCGCTCTATGTCCTCTATACCTCGGGCACCACCGGAAAGCCTAAGGGGATCGTTCACAGCACGGGCGGGTATATGGTATATAATCACGCCGCCTACCAGTGGGTGTTTAATATCAAGGAGGAATCCGTGTACTGGTGCACCGCGGATGTGGGCTGGGTGACCGGCCACAGCCAGATCGTCTATGCACCGCTCTCTCATGGGGCGGCAACGGTGATCTACGAAGGGGCACCGGACTACCCCGAACTGGACCGCTGGTGGGATATCATCGAAAAGTACGCCGTGAGCATTTTTTATACTTCACCAACCGCCGTTCGGATGTTCATGCGCCACGGCGAGGAATTGCCAGCCAGTCACGACTTAAGCAGCCTGGAACTGCTGGGCACGGTGGGCGAGCCCATAAATCCGGAGGCCTGGCACTGGTATTACAAACACATTGGCAGGCAGCGCTGCCCGATTGTGGATACCTGGTGGCAGACGGAGACGGGTGGTATCATGATCTCACCTTCTCCCGGTATTGATCCTATTCCATTGAAGCCGGGTTCGGCCTGTCTTCCCCTGCCGGGGGTGGAGGTGGCGGTCGTCGATGGCGAAGGAAACGAGCTTGGCGAGAATGAAACCGGTTTTTTAATCATCCGTAAGCCCTGGCCCGGGATGCTGGCGGGTGTGTACGGAGACCCGGATCGGTATGAATCCTACTGGGAACCTTACCCCGGCGCCTATTTCACCGGCGATTTCGCCATGCGTGATAGCAACGGCTATCTCTGGCTGCTGGGCCGCGCCGATGAAGTGATCAACGTCTCCGGCCACCGCATCGGGACGGCGGAGATTGAGGATGCAATTGTCGGCCATGCCTCTGTCGCCGAGGCGGCGGTGACCAGCCGGCCGGACGAAGTGAAGGGGGAGAGCATCGTCGTTTTCGTTACGCTGATTGAAGGCGCTAAACCCTCCGAGAATCTGAAGAAAGAGATCGGAGAAGCTGTGCGACAGGGCATCGGCCCGGTAGCGGTCCCCGGTGAGATTTACTTCGTTGATTCGGTACCCAAAACCCGAAGCGGTAAAATCATGCGCCGGATACTGAAGGCGGTCGCCTCAGATGAAGAGGTCGGCGACGTCACCACGCTGGAAAACGAGGCGTCGGTGGAAGAGGCCAAGAAGGCGTACCAGGAGCTGAAAAAGGCCTCAGAAGCTTCGTAATTTACAGTACATCGAAGAAAGTGTGTCATTGCGAGTATTTATATTTGTCATTCTGAACTTGATTCAGAATCCAGAGGGGTAAATAGGGGAAGTGTGCCGGACGTGGCTGCCCTTCTCCCCTCCACCTGGATTCCGGCTCAGGGGCCGGAATGACCCGAAACAATGGATGTCATTGCGAGCACGCGACAGCGGGCGCGGCAATCTCCGGTTGATTTGGGAGATCACCACGTCGCCTTCGGCTCCTCGTGATGACAGCTTATATGATATTTATCCAAACTCCCCTTGAAAACACCTTAATGGGTCATTCTGAACTCGATTTAAGAAACCAGAGGGGTCGGGGATGGCGGCAAGTCCTCTCGCCCCTCAGGGGAGAGTTAGAGTGAGGGGGAAAAGCCGGACGTGGCTGCCCTTTCCCCCTCCACCTGGATTCCGGCTCAGGGGCCGGAATGACATAATGATAAGGACCTGGATTCACGCCTGGGCGGATGGCAATCTCCCCTGATTTGTATGTCATTGCGAGCGAAGCGCGGCAATCTCCGGTTGAACAGGGAGGTCGTACGCCAGGTCGCATCTTTCGACCACGGCGTTTCCCAAATGCCTCGCGACGATACCAATCCCACCCCTAAATCTCCGGGCCAAATACCGCAAATACTTCGGTAAATACGGATACCTCTTTCTGCGTATAAACCGGTACGCTGATAGCAATGGAGCAAAATAAGGTGTATTCATGATTAATCGACAGGCCATATTGTTTGCCGACCGGACCGATGCCGGTAGGCAACTGGCTGAGGCGCTGATCGGTTATTTCAATCAAGGTGTCCTCATCCTGGCCATCGTTCGTGGCGGCGTGCCGGTGGCGACTGAGGTTGCCGGCCGCCTGAACGCCGACCTGGATATCATCGTTCCCCGCAAGATCCCTATCCCCGCCGAGCCGGAGGCGGGGTATGGGGCCGTCACCGAGGATGGTACCATCGTGCTCAACGAGCGCATGGTCCGGCAACTCGGCCTGAGCCGGGACCAGATCAACCAGCAGGCCGAAGCGGTGAAACGGGAGATCGGAAGGCGCAGTTCCGTCTACCGGGCCATCCTGCCAAAGATCGAGGTTAGCGGACGCCGGACCATCGTCATCGACGACGGCCTGGCTTCCGGCTACACCATGATCGCAGCAGTGCGCGCCCTGCAAAAACAACAGGCTTCGGAGATCGTCGTGGCAGTCCCTACTTGTTCGGAAAGCGCATACGAACTGGTCCGCCGGGAGGTGGACGACCTGGTGACCCTGAACGTCGGTTACGGGCTCTTCGCCGTGGCCGCTTACTACCGATACTGGCACGACTTAACGGATCAGGAGGTAATCGAACAACTGGAGAGGTGGCAGGAGCGCTCATAGAAGCTTAGATTGTCATTGCGAGCTCGCGAAGCGGGCGTGGCGAACCCCCTTTAATCCCCCTTTAGCAAAGGGGGAAAGAGGGGGATTTGGGAGATCATACGCCCAGGTCCTTAGATGCGCCGTGGCGTACGCATCTAGCGACCACGTCGGCCTGTCGGCCTCCTCGTGATGACAGATCAGTACAAATGTCATTCTGAACTTGATTCAGAATCCAGAGGGGAAGAAGGGGGGAAGTATTCCAGATGAGGTTGCCCTCACCCTCCACCTGGATTCCGGCTCGGAGAGGCTGTGTCATAATTCTGACTATCGAGTATAGCAAACATTCTGGTGTTTGGTT
>CAZDMY010000319.1:0-3108 GCA_964506405.1 uncultured Dehalococcoidia bacterium
TAAAGGACTTTAGCAATCGAGAAAAACTGATAAAGGAGGATGATCTAAAATGTCAAGAGGGCCAAAGATTACCCCTGAGGTTCATTCCGAAATCATCAAAGTCAATTATCTCTATCCAAAATGGACAGCCAAAGAAGTTCGGAACGAAGTTGAACGCCGCCTTAAGGATAAAAAAAGAGGTTATCCCAAAGGGTGGCCCAGCGCAAATGCGGTTTCAAAGAAGCTTCAAGAACTACGCCACCCGCCGGCCGATCCTCTAGACCGGCCCTGGACCACGGCATCGCTTCCCATGTATCCGATACCACCCGAAGCGCTGCCAACTGTCTTGAAGGCGTGGGCTCTGTGCCAAGAACCAGAAAGGCAAGTTGAGGCAAAAACTATCCATGGATCGTCAATTATCGATCTTCCCAACTGGCGTCTATGTAATGACCTACACGGTCGATACTTGACTATCCGGGAAGCCCTCTGGGTTGGCAGGCTCTTTCATGTGATCAAACGAAAGCAAGAGGAACCTACCTGGGAGTATTTGGACAACCTCTTAGCATATGCTTACGACTTCAGTATCACAGAAAAGGTATTGGAAGGTAAGCCTTACCCGGAAGAAAGGGACATGACATACTATTGGCTCCAAGACTCTGGCCTCTACAGGGGAATATACGATGACGACGATAAGAGTGATGAAGTTATGCCCTTGCCTGAAACCATCAGTGATCGCCTCGCACCGCCTTTACCCGGTGAAATCGAGGCAAGGAAGCGAAGGCAAGAAGATTAAGTAGTTCAACATTCTCAAGATAATGGAGGTTAGAGAAATGAAAGGTTCAATCCGACAACGTACTAAAGGCAAATGGGAGCTTCAGGTCTACACCGGGATGATCGGCCCGGATGGGAAACCGACACGGCATTATGAGACCGTGAGAGGCGGTAAGAAGGATGCTCAGGCCCGGATGAATGAACTGTTGACTACCCTGGACAAAGGGGCCTTTACGCCTCCAGGAAAGCTCACAGTCGGCGAACTACTCCAAAGATGGCTGGAAGGCTACGTTAAGACGAATTGCTCCCAGAGGACGTTTGACGGCTACCAGAGCATCATCAGGAATCACCTGATACCGGCCCTAGGCTATGTCCGCCTGAAAGAGCTTCATCACCAGATGATTCAGAACTACTATGCCAAGGCAGGTGATAAGCTGCAAGCCCGGACTATCCATCATCATCACCGGGTGTTATCACAGGCGTTAAAGCACGCAGTCCGCCAAGGCTACCTGGGTCGCAATCCCGCCGAACTGGTTTACCCGCCGTCACCAAGAGGCAAGCCCATGCGCACGCTGAACCCGGATGAAGTAGAGATCATCCTGGAGGTCGTCCACGAAAGCTATTTCTACCCGATAATCTATACAGCCGTTTCCACTGGACTCAGGCAAGCGGAATTACTGGGATTGCGCTGGAGGGACGTTGACCTTGATATGCTCTCGATTTCCGTCAACCGATCATTATACAAGCGTGCCGGAATATGTGAGTTCAAAGAACCGAAGTCCAGCCATTCCCGCCGCCGAGTGGCTATGACTCCCAAGCTGGCCACGTTCTTGAGGCAATACAAGCAGGATCGTGAAGAGTATTACCGGAAACTTGAACGGGATTTCACCGCCGATACCCTTGTCTTTGCTACTAAGGATGACAGGCCCATCGATCCGAGTGTCCTGGGCCATAGTTTCAACCGATGTGCAAAGAGGGCGGGACTGGAGGGTGTCCGCTTCCACGACTTGCGGCATACGTTTGCGAGCCTGATGCTGCTACGTGGTGCCAAACCGAAGGTGATTTCGGAGGCCCTCGGTCACGCATCGGTGGGCTTTACAATGGACGTTTACTCTCATATAATCGAGGGTATGCAGGCGGATGCGATGTCATTGCTTGACCAGATTCTACCGGAAGGCAATAATGGCTGTTCCGAAAAAAATCACGGCAAAATCACGGCAAAACTAGACATAAAAGCACCCGCAGGGTATAATTTCCTAGCTGTAGGGGTGTAGCTCAGTTGGAAGAGCGGCGGTCTCCAAAACCGCAGGTCGTGGGTTCGAGCCCTGCCACCCCTGCCAGTTACCGCCGAGGTGGTGGAATCGGTAGACACGCCATCTTGAGGGGGTGGTGGGCGAAAGCCTGTGCGAGTTCGAATCTCGCCCTCGGCACCAAAATGGGAACCAGGAATCAGGGACCAAGGGGCAGGGATCAGCGAGTCGGAGAATGGGAAAAGCCGTTTATCGGTTATTGAGCTATGGCTTAGGGAAGCAGAAAGCGGACAGCCGAAAGCTGATCGCTGATTTCATGCGGGAGTAGCTCAGTGGTAGAGCGCCTCCCTCCCAAGGAGGAGGCCGCGAGTTCGAGTCTCGTCTCCCGCTCCATAGGTGCCAGTCCGGCTCGACCGGTTAATAATAAGGCGACGTGGCCAAGTGGCTAAGGCGGAGGTCTGCAAAACCTCTATTCGGCGGTTCGAATCCGCCCGTCGCCTCCATTTCCCCGCCTCTCAATAAGCAGTGCCACCTTCTTCTCGTCGAACACTTGACACTGAACTACTCTTGATATACACTTTGATCAACTTTGAGGATGAATTGCTATGAAATGCCCAGCTTGTAACAGTATGATGATCGTCGTTGAGCACGAGCGGATCGAACTCGATTACTGCCCGCAATGCGCCGGTGTATGGTTCGATGCCGGAGAGCTTGAGCTCCTGCTCGATACCATGCAGGTGGATCAATCCATTCTTTCTATCGATACCATTCTCACCGCGCCAGTGGTCGATTCGCAGGAGAAAAAGCGCAAATGCCCCATCTGCCGAAAGAAAATGAAAAAGGCAACCATCGGTCACCAGCCGGAAGTCCTCATTGATGTATGCCAGCGGGGCGATGGCCTATGGTTTGATGCCGGAGAAGTAGGGCAGGTAGTGTCCCAGGCGCGCTCAATAAAGGAATCCAATTCACAGGGGCAAGTGATTCACTTCCTCGATGAGGTGTTTCATTTGCAGAACTAAGTTAGCGCTAGTACCGGTTCCAGAGTTGGCGAAGAAACATCAATAACAAATTTGAAGATATGTTTAAATATTAAGCTTTATAATGATAC
>CAZDMY010000320.1:0-3105 GCA_964506405.1 uncultured Dehalococcoidia bacterium
TCTGCTGCCAAACTGTATGCCTACTGGCTTACCAGGATTTATCGAGAGGGATACCGCATTTTCGCCTGTAACGGAATCCTTTTCAATCATGAATCCCCTTTGCGCGGACTCGAGTTCGTTACTCGGAAAATTACGAATGCAGCAGCCAGGATCAAACTGGGACTTCAAGACGAGATCAAGCTTGGCAACCTCGATGCAAAACGCGATTGGGGATATGCGCCCGAATATGTTGAGGCCATGTGGCTGATACTCCAGCATAATGAACCCGATGATTATGTCATCGCTACCAACGAAACACACTCCGTAAGAGAATTTGCGCAGCAGGCTTTTTCCGTGCTTGGGCTGAATTGGGAAGTGTATGTGAAAGTGGATAAAAGATTTTTACGGCCTATAGACGTAAGCTTCCTTCAAGGGGATTACACCAAAGCCAAAAAGGAATTGGAATGGGAGCCGAAGGTGAAGATGGGTGAACTGGCAGAGCTAATGGTGAAAGAGGATTTCGATCGGTGGAAAAGATGGTTAAATGGGGAGCGCCTCCCCTGGGATGCTCCTAACTACCCCGATGAAGCTAATATCCTTACACGCACTTTGAGAGCTTAAACAAGATTTCCAGAGAATTTGCCGTATGTGTGGTATATTTGGGATCCTGGCCGGCGGGGAATCCGGTTTTCCGAAAGATCGATTCAGGAATGCAGTTAATCGACTGTTTATACTGTCCCAGTCGAGAGGAACCGAAGCTTCGGGTGTTATTATCCGGACAGGCCAGTCGATATATGTATTCAAAGAACCCGTTGCTGCTACGAAACTAATCAAATCAGCAAAATACAAACGCATTTTCAGTGATGCACTGAACCAAAACGGGGCAAAACAGAGCGGTCATCCGAATCCCTTCGTCGTTTTCGGGCATTCACGCCTGGTCACCAGCGGCGAAAGTGAGCTCAATTCTAACAATCAGCCAGTTATCACCAATGGTGCGGTTGGTGTGCATAATGGCGTGATCGCCAATGCGGATGACCTGTGGGAGGCCTTCCCGGAACTAAATAAGAAACTCAATGTCGATACCGAGGTATTATTCAGCCTGCTTCAAACGTACCGTAAGAAGGGCGTCCCTTTCGTTGACGCAATAAGGAATACTTACAATGATATTACTGGATCTGCTTCAGTGGCAATGTTATTCGATGACACGAACCTTGCTCTACTGGCGACAAACACCGGCTCATTGTATTCATGTACAAGTAGAAACGGAAAAGTGATTGTCTTCGCCTCAGAGAAATACATCGTTCAACAGCTTATTACTCTGAACCACCTCGAGTCTCTCTTTGATATCAATGCAATTACTCATATCAAGGCCGGCAGGGGATATATAGTCGATCTATTGGAAATGGACTGTTATCCCTTTGCTTTGAACGGGGGAACTCCCAATGAAATTCAGCTTCCTTCCGACACAATTGCCCAAATTCCAGTGAACGAACTCTCCTCCTTTGATATTCCAAATATTCAAGTGGATAGAACTCGCTACAGCCTGACCAGGACTACCAGGCAAAGCATGATAAACACCTGGGAACGACTCTATCAACAAGATAATCACATAAGGCGATGCTCTAAATGTCTGTTAACCGAAACCGTACCGTACATTACTTTTGACGAAGACGGGGTTTGTAATTATTGCCACAATTATGATGCAAGAGGAAACACTCCAAGAATCAAAGGGACCGAAGCTCTCAAAGAGTATGTATCTCAGTTCAGGAGCAGTTCCGGAGAGCCTGACTGTATCGTAGGATTCAGTGGTGGCCGGGACAGTTCCTACGGACTTGATTATGTTAAGAATGTGCTTCAAATGCATCCTATCGCCTTCACATATGACTGGGCAATGGTCAATGACCTGGCAAGAAGGAATCAGGCCAGGGTGGTGAGTAAATTAGGTGTTGAGCAGATTATCGTATCTGCCGATATCAAGAGAAAGCGGGAGAACATTCGAAAAAACCTTGAAGCGTGGTTAAAGCGACCGAATCTGGGCATGATCCCATTGTTGATGGCAGGAGACAAACAGTTTTATTATTACTTTCACAAAGTCCGACAGCAAACCAACATCAAGCTCTTCATTTTTTCCGGTGGCCATGAAATCGAGGAGACCCCCTTCAAATATGGTTTTGCCGGGGTTCCTCACGGTGTTGATAATGTCATGAATCAGTTGACCAACATCTCACTGCTTAATAAAACACGGCTTCTTTCATTCTACGGGCGCAATTACCTCGTGAATCCTGGCTATATAAATCGATCGATCTTCGATACCCTTTTCGCCTTTTATTGCACCTACATGCTACATGACGATTACCTCTACCTATTCCATTATCTTGAGTGGGATGAGGAGGATATCGTCTCCACCATACGGCAGAAATTCGATTGGGAGTCCGAACCAGACACCATTGCTACCTGGCGTATTGATGATGGCACCGCGCCATTTTACAATTATATATACCTGACTATGGCTGGCTTCACTGAATTCGATAATTTCAGAAGTTTCCAGATTCGTGAGGGTAAAATGAGCCGGGATGAGGCGTATGCTCTTATGGTTGAGGAAAACAAACCGCGCTTTACGGCCATCCAATGGTATGCGGAAGCGGTTGGCTTCGATTCTGACCGGGCAATAGATGTCATCAATCATGCACCCAAGCTTTATGAAATGTAATTGTAAGGATACAGATGATCCCCATAACCGAGCCCGTTTTGGGTGAAGAAGAACTCAGCAACATCCAGGAAGCGGTCCGCTCCGGATGGATCAGCTCGAAGGGCAAATTCATTCCTGAATTTGAGGAGAAATTCGCCGCGTATTGCGGCGTCAGATTCGGTGTGGCAACCAGCAACGGAACCGTCGCCCTGCACCTGGCGCTGGCTGCAATGGATATCGGACCGGGTGACGAGGTGATCGTTCCGACACTGACTTTCATTGCGACCGCCAACGCGGTGAAATATACGGGCGCGGAACCCGTTTTCGTTGATTCTCACCCGGATTACTGGTGCATCGATCCTGAGAAGATTGAAGAGGCAGTAACTTCAAGGACGAAAGCAATTATTCCGGTTCATCTCTACGGACTCCCGGCTCAC
>CAZDMY010000321.1:0-3096 GCA_964506405.1 uncultured Dehalococcoidia bacterium
GCTGCGTACCTCATGCTTCCCCCCGCCTTTGAGCAGCGTACCTTGACTTTAATGGAACTGAGTCCTGAAGTACCGGTTGAGATGCCGGATAACCTCACGCCCAATCAGAAAAAACTTTTCAGTTTCCTTCTGCGAAATGGCCTTGCAGAATCACGACAACTGAAAAAGGTTATGCCGCAAAAATACGTCAGCAGCACTATCCGGCAGATGGAACGGAAAAAGCTGGTTCAAACATTCTCACAGCTTCAAGATCCCCGTATAAAACCGAAAACTGCTGAAGTAGTTCGTCTTTTGATCAGCCGGGACGATGCCCGAAGAGAAGCGGGCAAGTATCAGGCCCGCAAGCATGCACCGGCAAAAGCCGCCCTGCTTAACTACCTGTTAAATGCCGGGGAGCCGGTAGCGAAATCTCAAGCCAGAAACGCTTTGGGAATATCCGATGCGGTCGTCCGAGGCCTGGTAAAAGAAGGGTTGATACTCAGCACGAAAACCGGACCGGATACCATGTTGAGTGTCAATCGTCAAGAAGGGGTTGAAGCTGCTCAGATCGCGGGCGGCAAGAAAGGGGATAAAGACCTGGGAAAGGTGCTTGCGGCACTGTCCGATGCCGAGGAACCATTGCGAATGTCCGAATTGCTGGCCCTGGCACGTGTTTCATCCGGTACCGTAAGACAACTGGAGCAGATAGGGTTTGTTGCCATTGAAGAGATCGGCATCCGGCGGGATCCGCTGGCGCATCGCCAGTTCAACCCGGTTGTCCCACCCGAATTGACACCGGATCAACAGCGGGTTTGGGCCACGATTGAAGGGAACCTGGGAAACGGATATCATACCTTTCTACTTCATGGAGTTACGGGTAGCGGGAAAACTGAGATCTACCTTCGTGCCCTGAAGGAAACAGTTAGTTCCGGTAAAAAAGCGATCGTCATTGTGCCGGAGATCGCGCTTACGCCGCAAACCATTGAGAGATTTGCGGCGCGTTTCCCCGGTCGCGTAGCAGTTCTTCACAGCAAGCTTTCTCCCGGCGAACAGTATGATGAATGGTACCGTATTCGTGATGGTGAATTCGATGTGGTGATCGGTTCCCGGGGGGCGGTCTTTGCACCGCAACCTGAACTGGGCCTGATTGTTATCGATGAAGAGCATGAGTGGACGTATAAACAACACGACAAAATCCCGCTCTACCATGCCCGTGACGTGGTCCTGGAACTGGCCCAACGGATCGGCGCAACCGTGATCCTGGGGAGCGCTACGCCCGATTTAGAGAGCTATTACCATGCCGAACGTGGCGATTACGAGTTACTGGAATTGCCTGAACGGGTTTGTAGTGCAGTTAACGGATTCGTGCCTTCCCTGCCGAGAATAGAGGTTGTTGACCTTCGATCCGAGTTGAAATCCGGAAACCGCAGTATTTTCAGCCGAAGCCTGGCTCGGGCTATTGAAGGAGCGCTGGATGCCCGGGAACAGGCGATTCTCTTTCTAAACCGCCGGGGCGCAGCTTCTCTAGTGCAATGTCGCGATTGCGGATATGTGATGACGTGCCGGCGGTGCGATGTGGCATTAACCTACCATCCGAATGAAAAGTATCTTATTTGTCATTTATGTAATTACCGGGTACTGCCGCCAACCGCTTGTCCCGAATGCGGAAGCGTTCGCATAAAATACCTGGGTATCGGAACCCAGAAAGTGGAAGAGGAAACCGCCAGGGCTTTTCCCCGGGCGAAGCTCATTCGCTGGGATCGCGATGTAACCAAAGGAAAACACTCTCATGAGCAGATTTTGAAGAGGTTCCAGGATCACGAAGCTGATATTCTCATCGGGACACAGATGGTGGCGAAGGGACTTGATATCCCGATGGTTACAGTAGTGGGGGTTATCAGTGCGGATATCGGACTTCACCTGCCGGATTTCCGGGCGGGCGAGCGCACCTTTCAGCTTCTATCCCAGGTAACGGGCCGGGCGGGGCGGGGCTTGATCGGGGGGCAGGCGACCATTCAGACCTACACGCCGGATCATTACGCAATCGAAGCCGCGGCTCGGCAGAACTATAGGGATTTCTATGAAACGGAAATTCCCATGCGGAGGAAATACGGGTATCCGCCGTTCAGCCGTCTGGTGACCCTGGTGTACGTCCACACGAACGAAAGGAAGTGTGAAGATGAGGCCCAGCGGATGGTGCATTTGCTCCGGGAGGAACGGGATTCTCAGGGGCTGGCCAACCTGACGGTGATCGGTCCCACCCCGGCTTTCACCCCCCGTATTCGCGGGCACTACCGCTGGCAGGTGATCGTCCGCGGTCCGGAGCCGGTCGCTGTGGTTTCAAAGGTGGACATTCCACAGGGATGGTCGGTCGATGTCGACCCGGTGGGGCTGACATAGCTGGCCTGTAAAGCTTCTGTACAGGTGTATAAATTGACAGGTTTCGAAGCTGACGCATATAATCGTAACTGGGGACCATTATGGCGTTATTACCCATAAGGAAATTTGGCGATCCCGTGCTGCGAGAAAAATGCAAACGGGTGCCGAGTATCAGCAAATCAATCCAGACCCTTATTGACGATATGATCGAAACGATGGTGGAGAACTACGGAGCGGGGCTGGCAGCGCCACAGGTGGGAAAGACGCTACGGGTGGTGGTTATCCAGACACCGGAGATCAAACCGTTTGCGCTGATAAATCCTCAAATCGTGAAACGCTCGGGCGAGCGGGTGGTGGATGAGGGGTGCCTGAGTTTCCCCGGGTATCGGGGGGAGATCAAGCGCTCGGAGAAAGTCGTGGCCAAAGCACTTGATCGCGAAGGGAAAGAGATCAGGATCAAGGCTGATGATTTCCTCGCTCAGGCGCTGGAACATGAGATCGATCACCTCAATGGGGTGCTCTACATCGATTACCTGGAAAGCCAGGATGACCTGTACAAATTGAGTCCTGATG
Source organism: uncultured Dehalococcoidia bacterium (assembly GCA_964506405.1). Classification (GTDB taxonomy): domain Bacteria; phylum Chloroflexota; class Dehalococcoidia; order SZUA-161; family SpSt-899; genus JBGLNL01. Next base: position 2,932 of record CAZDMY010000321.1, read on the forward strand.
AGTACACCGAGTTGTAAACGAACCGGGTATTCATGGCTTCGAGTTGACAGGTCCTCATTGCTCCGATTACAATCAATAGGTCTGACGTGGCGCATTCGTCTAGGGGTCTAGGACACCGCCCTCTCAAGGCGGAGATCGGGGGTTCGAATCCCCCATGCGCTACCA
>CAZDMY010000322.1:0-3082 GCA_964506405.1 uncultured Dehalococcoidia bacterium
AGTCGCTCCACTCTCCCCGCGAATCGGCGGACCGGCTTTGCCAGAGGTAGGTCTCGCCATTTTCCAGGGTCCCTTCCGGAGGCGTGTGCTCGCCGGCGCCGCCGGGCATTTCGCCCGAATCGTAAACCTCCTCGTCGGCGAAAACCTGCGTTCGGCTTCTTTGCCCTGCGACAGCCTGTGAGGTACGCCGAAAGATGCGCCAGCGCGTTCGCGTGAGAAAATCGCCCGGGTCGGGATCGTTGAACCAGCCGGTGCGCAGGCCGGGCCTGAGAGAAACCCCCGTCTGGCCGTCGGGGGGCCAACTGTGTTGCGGGCGTCTCGGGGGCGAAGTCGGTGCGTTGCCTCTTTGGGTCGAGAACAGTTTTTCCTCCGACCAACGGCTCCACAAACCGCGTTCGTCACGGTAGCGACAGCGCCAGAAATAGTCGGTCCCGAAATTCAGGTAGCCGGGGGGAATCACGAGTTCGGTGGCATTTCCGGGAAGGGGGCCCGAGTCGTAGACCACCTGCGAGTAATCGGGGGCCGAGGCGGCCGCTCGAACCTGCCACTGCGACGCGGTCATGGAGGCCCCGGTATCGGGATCGTCAAACGGAGAGCCGCCGATGTAGGGTGAAAGACCGATGTCGCTTGCGCCATCGGGAGGCGTTTCGGCGCGGGGCCTGTCGGGGGCCTGCGGCAGAGCCGAGGGTGTGGGCCAGGGCTGGGGGTCGTGCCCGACGAAAACCAGGCTGTTCATTACGGCGGAAAGGGTGAGTGGTTTATGGCACAAGAGGACCGGGGCTGAATGGCCATGTGGCATTGTCGGAACAACCGATGTAAAGGTGGTTCGAGCATTGGTCGAACTGGTAACGTCAATTATGGAAAGCCTCGAATTTCGGTGGTGGTCCATTTTAAGTGACAGGTATTTTAGGTTGTGTTCGGAGCAACTCGCCCATAGTCCAGATGTGGTCGGTAATGCCAGCGGACATGAAAGGCGTAGTGGGTTTGCCGTACTTTTTGGTGAGCGATCTATTAGGCAGACAGAGGTGATAATAGGCCAAGCTAAGTTCTAACTGACGCTCGTGATTTCCCTTGGACTTTGAAAAGCGGTAGGTCTTACGGCTGCAGCGCGCATCGATGTGGCGGATGGTGCCATTGTTGCGCTCGACGAAGGATGTGTTGACGGTGTTGCTCGACGGCGAACGTTGGAGGATGTCGTGTAGCTTCTGCGGGTCGCCGAAGACCACCCTGCGTGTGATACCGACGAGCCGGTTGCGTTTGTATTTTTTGACCACTTGGGCATACAAGAGTTCGTCGGGTGGAACGAGTCTGGGTTTCGGTGGCCTTCCTGGTCCCGGCTTTCGTGACGGAATGACGGTATGCCCATAGACTTTCAGTAATGCCTGGGGGTATTGGTCGAGCTGATCGGAGGTGAACAAGCTTGGCATTTTGGTGGTGATTCGCTTGACTTCTTGGAGAAGAGCCACCGCATGGTGTTCGGTGCGTTTACCAATCACATGGGCGAGGACGATCTTGTGAACAGGGTCGAAGGCGATCCAGATCCAGGCATCGCCGAGGATCCCCTCGAGTTTCTCGATGGGCTCCAGGTGCGCTTCCTTCTTCCCGATGAAGGACCACATCTCGTCGAGTTGGCACTCGGAGACTTCGAGGTCTTTGAGCAAAGATCGGGACAGTCTCATGGCGTGGTCGGCCGCCCGATCCAGTACCAGCAGGATCGTTTTTTTGTCCACGTTCATGATGCGCGCGGTCGCTCTGACGCCCACTCCTTCTGTAAGGGCTCGAGCGATGGTCTCGAATCGTGTCTCTTCGAGATGGGTGTGCTGGAAGGCGGTGCCTGTTCTCGGCCCGGGCCGTGATCGGGGAGCACAGGAGACCAGGGTACTATCGAATTCGAGGAACAGGCCCGCGACGCCATGAGCCTGCAACGTAGAGCGGACCTCCTCAGGCGAACGGAGGCGACGGTCTGTGACACTCCGGCGGGCGCGCTCGTAGATGGACTGGATGCCGTCGTGCGGCTCCAAAAACTCATGATGTGGTTGTTCGAAGGAGTTGATGGTCAAGATGAGGAAATGAGGGCCCCCCTTTTTCCGACCTGTAACTTCTCGATAACCCTCTCAACGGTGCGCCTGGAGCATTCCACCTGGTAGGTGGCCTTCAGCTCCTTGCGTAGATCTTCTCCTGTAAGGTTCGGCTCTGTCATCTTGCGGTGGATAATGAAGTTGACGACTTCTTGGTTCAGGCCGATCAGTGGGCGGCGGCCACGAAACGAGCCCAACAGGCTTACGTATCCACGGGACAGGAAATCGCGCTCCAAGCGGTAGAAATATTCCCTGGAAAAGCCGAACAGCTTACATGCCTCACTGACGCCGACTTTTTGGACACGAGCTATGCGGAGCATTTCATAGCGGACTTGAGGCAGATCCAGGGGGTCGAAGAAGTCATGTGATTGGAACAAAGAATGGATCACGCGCTCGGGTTTGGGGTTGATGAGCCCCTCCTTTTGAAGGAATTCGGTTTTGGCGTTCTTGCTCATGGGTCACCTCCTCCGTAATGGGTTGGTGACCAAGGTAGCAGCCCATCAAAATAATGTCAACAATATTTGACGTTACATGGGGGATAAACTTGATCATCGCACATGAAAGGCAGCCGCTTAAAAGAAAAGTGCTGTGTGCTCAAAACTTATCAAAAAGGAATTTTTCATAAAGTATACATATAAAAGTAATTTTATCAGCAAATGTTGACTGATGAGATGATGGGCGTGAACGAAAAAGCAGAATAATGTGCTTACAAATCAAATGTACTGATAACGTCATTTATAGTTGACACGCAACCGGCTGAAACACGCATGAGATCAGCAAAATGTGCGCACCAATATGCTGTCGAAGTTAGGGACCACGACCCAATTTTCGGTTGTTATTCCGAACAGGGGCCGGACATTTGACAATATTTTCAGTGAACGGCTTTGGCGAACAATCAAGTACGAGGAGGTATATTTTCAAGAACCCTTGAAAGCAGAAAAAAGTGAAATGAAACAGGCCACGGTCAGCAACGGCAGGGAACTCCGGTCGCCCTACGGGCTCCC
>CAZDMY010000323.1:0-3071 GCA_964506405.1 uncultured Dehalococcoidia bacterium
AATGAGAAGCCGAAAGATGATGTGTTATTTGCCGATAAAGAAGACGATAACGATGGGCTCCCCTTTTGATCATGGACGTTAAGAAAGCAACAAAGGTAACGGTACACAGACCGAGGCTCGATGGTAAGGGGTTTACTGCCGAGGAGTGGGAGGCGGGAAAGGAACGCTTCAACCCGATGAACGACCCAGATAAGGTGGAGAAGATTCTTGTTGTCTATTCTGCATTGCCTCATGTTGAGGTACACTATCAGGACTTTGGAGAAGAATGGATACTATCACATATAAGTTATATAGAGTTTTTAGATGAGCGATACAGAGAAATACAGGCTCAAAAAGAGCGAGATCGAAAAGCTGGAAATACCCAGAGGGAACAGTAAGGTCTTAATTAAAATTACCGAACAGGCAGCCGATGAGACTACGCCATCGGGACTTCTCGTTGTGGGTGACACAGACTGGCAACCTGCCGCCCATGCCACGAGGACAGGCGTTGTCGTTAAGGCGCCCAAGGACCCGCTGCCCTTTAAGGTTAAAAGTGACAACATGCCCTGGCGCACAAAAATACAGATATCATCAGGCATGAAAGTATGGTTTGATTTCCTTGAAGGAGAGAACTGTTTGTCTTATTATGATGAAGACGGATATGAATATAAGCTGATAGATTATTCAAACCTGTATGTGGCAACTACCCCAAGAAAAGAAGGTGAAGAGATTGATGGGTTACAGAGAAGCAGTGACGGGACAGAATGGATAATCCCCCTGAATGGATTTTCTCTTTTTGAGAGGGTGTATAAGAAAAAGACAAGCAAGTTTGATATATCTGACCCAAAGGTTGACAGGCGAAAGGGCATAGTAAAGTATGTGGCGGAGAACAACCTTGAATATGAAAGTGGACAGGAGACTGACCACATTAGGCTAAAACCGGGAGACGAAGTTGTCTTTAATAGCGTGCCTGAGGTAATGTTGGAAGATGATATGCACAGAAAATTCGATGGCGGCCGTATGTACAGGCGGGCGCAGGCGAGAAACGTTGATCTTGCGTGGAGGGATGGAGAATTGATATTACCGGATGGAAGGTGTCTTGTTCGCCGAATCCCGGATGAGTCACATACACCATCAGGCATAATTCTCCCTAAACCTAATGTTAAGAACCACACATCCGAAATAATCGTATCAACAGTTCAAGAGGCGCCAGCGGGTAAGATCATAAAGCATGTAAAAGGAGCTGGTATTGACCTTGAATATAAAGGAGAAGCGTTAAGATTGTTGAGAGAAGAACAAATATTATATGTTGAGTAATTTAGTTTGTTTCTAAACAATATTTGTGTTATATTTGTAGGCATACAAACGCAGTTTCCTTTACACCCCGGCGGGGCAAGAGTCGCTAAGGCGTCTCCCGATCTGCTGGGGTTTTTGTATATTTGTTAAAGCGGAGTACAGACTATGTGGCAAGTCGGCAGTCCCATAAGCTGCAATTATGTGGGTTCGACTCCCACCTCCGCTACGGGGATGAAGTTTTAAAATATATTGTATCTTTATTAAAACGAGGCAGGGCAATGTCTCGGAGTCGCAAACGTGGACCAGTAGGTCGAGCGTTGGCTCAGGAATCCCTTTCACTTCAGGTGAGGGAGGATGTCAAAAAATGTAGAATAACGACACCGTACATAATATGTGTGCGGCCACCGGGGTCTTGCGGGACTCCGGTTTTTTTACGTTAAAAATCAAGTTCTGTGATTATCCTTATCTTTGCGATATAGGTTCATTTTATTCATTTAAAGATATAAAATATATGATTTTTCCAGTAACAACCCTCAGTACTGTTCCGTATCAGCCTACGGACTCTGAGGTTGAAATTGAGGCGTCAAAAAGTTATCTGATAAATTCGGATAACATTGTGAGGACGCAGGTTTATTCCACTGATGATAGTTCGGTATGGTATAAGCTTAACAAAAGGGATGACCAGCAGCCTGAGTTTTTGATGCGTATAGCGGAGACGAATGCGCAGATCAGAACTTATGCCGACACATCAGCGTCAAGCAACATGGTTTCGCTTGATGTTTTTCTTAACGAGGAAGGTGAGGATTGTTTAACATTTGCCGAGTGTGCCCTATCTGGTTCGAGCACCACAACTAAGTATTACAACATTTCAGAGATTGTTTTTGTCCAGGAAAACGATGATGCGAACAAGTCGATGATATTGCTTAGTGAGGGTGGATGGGAAACGAGAAAGATATTCGTTGACCACAACCTTGGCCAGTTGTATGACTTGATAACTACGGGTACAACGACAACTACAACATCTTCTACTTCAACCACGACGGAGGAAGGGGAACCGCTATAAAAAAGGGGGGGGATACTATGTTAGGTAATGTAACGACAACTTCAACATTTGGAAGCTCCTACTATCAGGCTGTAGACTCCGTGCTCGGGTTAAAATCTTCAACGGAATATTTGATCAACACGGCGAATATCCTGAAGATGAAATCGTGGAGTACCGATGATTCTTATTTGCTGTATAAGCTAAACTTGAACGAGGATTCTTCACCTGAGTTTATCTTGATAGTAGATGAAACGAACGCTGCTATAAACACTCTTGATCAGGCAACGGCGGAAAGCGACTTTATTTACCTTGAGGTATATGATGGCGCCATTACGTTTAATGATTTGTCCGATCTCTCTACCACGACTACCCAATTTCGTGTTCAGGATATTGTATGGGGTAATGAGAATAATGCTGGGACCGATACTCGCATATGGGTTTGCGAGGGGGGCTTTGCCTTAAGGTCGTTCTTCGTAAGTGAAAGCATTGATCAGATAATTGATCTTGCCGACACGGGGACAACGACTACAACGACGTCGAGTACCAGCTCAACTAGCAGTAGTTCTACCTCTACAACGACTACAACTACAACCGAAACGCCAGCATAGTCATGATAGGAAAAGTAACATTAAGATCGACATTAGAACCTCAGCCATCAGATTCTCAGGTTCAGTATTTAAAGTCGGATTCGTATTTGATTAATACGGATTACATTGTTGAGATGACGGATGACTCGACGCTTGCTGTTGTGAAT
>CAZDMY010000324.1:0-3062 GCA_964506405.1 uncultured Dehalococcoidia bacterium
GCTGATAAATACGATCCGATTTACCACCACGTAAACGCCAATAATACCACAAGCCACAGATGCCAGCAGCCCCGCTATCACTGCGTTCTGCATGAAATCGTATCCGAGTGCATCCCACATGGTCTAATCCAAACCTTCAATTACGATCAGCCTAACCCCTTTGTACTGAGCCAGGTCAAAGTATGAACGGGCAATAATACTATTAAGTGATGGCGCATCAGTGTTCCTTTAATACCCGGTGCGGAACGGTACCATGCGCAATCATCTGGACCGGGCACTTGTAGGTGGCCTCCAGGATTTGAGCGTCGATTTCCCCGGAACCATGATAAAAAAGCTGACGATTAAGACAGGCAATCTTTTCCACATGCACGGATACGGCACTGATATCATGAGAAACCAGCACAATGGCCATCCGTTCCTTGAGTATTTCCAGCATCTCGTAAAATTCGGTTTGTGCTACCTGGTCGACACTGGCGGTGGGTTCATCAAGCAGCAGGATCGCCGGGTGGTTCACCAGCGCCCTGGCGATGAACACTCGCTGTTGTTCCCCTCCGGAGAGCTTGCCGATCTGCTTGTTCCTGTGGGCGAGCATGCCCACCATCTCAAGTGCTTCCTGCGCGGTGGCATTGTCCTCTTCGCTGTATCTACGGAAAAGACCCCGGATACCGCTTCGTCCCATAAGAACCACTTCCCACACACTGATGGGAAAATCCCGGTCGAAAAAGTTGTATTGCGGAATGTATCCGATCCGCCTTCGCGTCCTTTTCGGAGAAGCACCCAGCACCAGGACCCGGCCGTGACTGGGCTCAATTAGTCCCAAAATCACTTTCAGAAGGGTGGTTTTCCCGCCGCCATTGGGTCCGATTATACCAAGGAAATCGCGCTCACCAATGGCCAGGTTTATCCCTTCCAGCACAGGAACGCCATCGTAGCTGGCATGGACATCCTCCAGGGTGACCACATCTCTATTCGCCATTATTCCATCGCGTCAATCAGGGCTGTTTTAATTTTGACCATATTTACGATGTAGTCCTCTGCCAGGGGATCGATAAGCACAACCTCGCCGCTAATCTCGTCAGCAATCGTTTCTGCGCTATCAGGGTCAAACTGGGGTTCGACAAAGATCACTTGGATATCATGCTCGCGAGCCTGGTCAATCAATTGTGCCAACCCGGCCGCCGTTGGCTCTTTACCTTCATCTTCCACTGCAATCATTTCCAGGTGATATTCATGAGCTAAATAGCCAAACGCCGGATGATACACCATGAAGACCCGGTTGGTGGCATTAGCCAAACCGGATTCCATTTCCTGATCAAGTTTTGTTAATTCAGCAATGTACGAGTCACGGTTGGATTCGTAATAGGATTGATTTTCGGGATCAACCTGAACCAGTCCCTCACATATATTTTGAACCATCATCATCGCATTTTTCGGCGACATCCAGATATGCGGGTCCATTCCTTCAGGATGATGGTGATCGTCTGATTCATGATTATTTTCATACTCATGGCTTTCCTCTTCATGTTCATGATTCGCACTTATCTCAATCAGGTGAATACCATCCGAACAATCGACCACCAGCATATCCCTGTTCTGGCTGATAAGCTTGTCCATCCACGCGAGCTCGAACTCAACGCCAGATCCTACTTTCAAGTAAACGTCCGCCTGGGCCACTGCCATCATCTGGCTGGGGGTAGGTTCATACGTATGGGGGCTTGCGCCCGGCTGGACCATGACGGTGATATCCACCTTGTCTCTGGCCACCTGCCTTACAAATTCTTTCTGTGGCAGAATCGTCACCACCACACCGGGCCTGCCGTTACCGTCACTTTCACTACAGGATGCGAACGGTAATACGAAAACAACCATCAGCAAAGTTGCTATGGATATGAACAGGTAACGGGCATCGGTTATTTTAACCATAATACGATATCCGGGGTGATGATAACCTGAGAATTGCTGTATCTGGTTCCCCAATTCATCTTGAACCTGCCTGCTGGCATCGCTTGCATCGGCCCGAAAATTCGAGAAGGTGGCCTTCGATGGCGAATCCCGTTTGCTCACATAACCGGTTTTCCAGTTCCGTCAAGTCGCAATTTGAAAAATCTTCTACGGCCCCGCACACCGAGCAGACGATGTGATGGTGGTGCCCGCTAGGTGCCTGGGTGTAGCTTCGGGAACGCCCGCCTCGGTGAATCCGGCAGATAAGTCCTAGAGCTGAAAGTACCTCCAGTGTTCTGTAGACCGTAACCAGTCCGACCTTCGGATTTTCCTTTCGAACCCTGGCATGGACATCTGCCGGCGTTAAAATCGCCCTGCTGGCGGCAATCGCTCTCAGCACAGCCATCCGTTGAACCGTTATCTTGTAACCGTTCTTGCTGAGCACTGCGGCAAGCCTGTTTTCAGTGGGGCGCATCGCGAACTCGTTAAATGAAAATAATTTTCATTTAGGATTATAAATGGATGGTATCTCTGTTGTCAATAATCTATTGGGGTGATATAATCGAACGCTTGGGAGGGGTGACCGAGTGGCTTAAGGTGCCGCTCTCGAAAAGCGGTGTAGCCTTGCGGCTACCGTGGGTTCGAATCCCACCTCCTCCGCTTTTGAAAATAGAAATTGAACTAAATAACACCCACATGGAGAGGTGCTGGAGTGGTCGATCAGGCTCGCCTGGAGAGCGAGTGTACCTATACGGTACCGTGGGTTCGAATCCCACCCTCTCCGTTTTACCTTCAATGCTGAAGGTGCGGATTGTGGAAAAGATAAGGGGGGCAAATGCCGGTAACAGCCATCATCGGGGGTCAGTGGGGGGATGAAGGCAAAGGCAAAATCGTAGATCTCCTTTCGGAAAATGTTGACGTCGTGGCGCGTTTTTCCGGTGGAACCAACGCCGGTCACACAGTCGTCAATTCACAGGGCGAGTTCAAGCTTCACCTTATACCAGCCGGCATTTTTCGCCCGCAGGCTAATTGCATCATCGGCAACGGGGTCGTTATCAATCCGAAGGTGCTCCTGGGCGAAATAGATGCACTGAGAGAGCGTGGGGTTGGGGTTGAACGGT
>CAZDMY010000325.1:0-3055 GCA_964506405.1 uncultured Dehalococcoidia bacterium
TTTTTTAGAGTTATATGAGCGTAGACATCGATACCCTTCATCTTATCGACAAGATAAGTGAGCCCATTGCTTCGGGAATCGAGATATGGGGTATCGATTTGATACGGGTCGCCAGTGAATACGATTTTAGTTCCTTCGCCTGCACGTGTGATGATGGTCTTCACTTCGTGAGGGGTAAGGTTCTGGGCCTCATCTACGATAAAATATACGCGGGATAAGCTGCGCCCACGGATGAAAGCCAGTGGCATAATAATGAGTTTTTCCTTTTCCAGTATCTCGTTGATTCGTCTGGCTTCCGGAGAATTTTCCTTGAACTGATGTTGAATAACAGACAGGTTATCGAACAATGGCTGCATATGCGGATCCAGTTTGCTCTGGACGTCGCCGGGGAGGTATCCAATCTCTTTGTTAGAAAGAGATACGATCGGTCGAGCCAATAGTATTTGCTTATAGTCCTTTCTTTTCTCCAGGGCAGCCGCCAGTGCCATCAAGGTCTTACCGGTTCCGGCCTTCCCTGATAGAGTAACCAGTCGGATATTCGGATTCATTAATGCATCCAATGAGAACGTCTGTTCGGCATTTCTTGGCTGGACCCCATAGGCGGATCGCTTTTCGATAATATCAAGAGATTCATCTTCGCTATGATACCGGGCCAGGGCGCTTTTACTGCCGTTTCTCAGGATGAAGTATTCGTTAGGATATGGAGGCGGATCTAATCCCAGTTCTGAGCATTCGATCGATCTTTGGTTGTAGAGCCCATCAATGATTCTGTGTTCGACATGCTCGATCATTGTATTACCGGCATACAGTTCGTCTATGTTCTTAATCTTACCGGTTTTGTAATCCTCTGCCTGGATTCCGATGCTTTTAGCTTTCATTCGCAGATTGATATCTTTGGAAACAAGAAACACCCTTTCAGAACCGTATTCCCTGGAGAGGTTGTATGCAACTGAAAGGATGCGATGATCGGGGCTGTCCTCCCAGAACAACTGAGCGAAATGATTGTCGCCCTTTATGTCTGTGCTAATGCTCAGTGAGCCACCGGTATAAAGGCGAATGCCACCGTTGAAAACATGGTCCCCAACCAGTGAATCCAGTTCTCGTGAAAATTCCCGGGCATTGTAGTTGATAGTCTCATTTCCCCGGGTAAAGGCATCGATTTCTTCCAGCAGTGTTATGGGGATGACTACATGGTGTTCATCAAAGCAGTAAATGCAGCGGTAGTCATAGAGGACGACGTTTGTATCAAGGACGAAAACTTTGTTATTATCATTTGCCAGCATTAACTGGTGTTTCATAATTATGTTGCAAACGATGAAGCTACTGTTGTCCGGGAGTTCCTGACACGAGGCGCCCGATGAAGTGTTACGTTGGCGACCCTGAGCACCCGGCCATTGGTTCCAATAGTTACCTCATCGAATCGAATACTTCTGCGAGCTACGTTAAGTACCTGCCTGGACATGAGTGCAATCTCTACGCATTGAGGTAGTTCGGTGTGAACCACCATCAAGCTGCATAACTTCGATCTTTTCATGATTTCTGCAAGTTTTGCTCTGGCTTCGGCAACGCTTTCCAGCTTGGGACACATAAAAACAACCGTTCGGTTTTTAACATAATCGTCGTAGAAATGTGGATATATAAGTGGTGAGCAATAGGCACTCAGCAATAGGTCCGTATTGGGCGGGAAAAAAGAATGCGACGAAACATTCTCAAGACAAATTCTGGAATACTTTCTAATGGCCTTCTTGGTCCCGTTGTTTCCTTGTGGTGAACCTGTGGGAATAGACTGATCGATCACCGGTAGAAACGGATAGACGGAACCCGTAAATACGTGGTGTATCTTCTCGATTACCAGGTCTTCATTGAGACCTAAACAAACAGAGATATTCCTGTTTAGCGGGCTTGATACAGAGGTTTCGCATTGCATGTTTTTTGGTTCCTTGTTTCAGGCCGTCAGAGCTCCTGCCAAAGGCATTGCAGGCCGATGGTTTTCATCAGGACAAAATACATGGGATTCAATAACGATAATGAGGGTGTATCGGTGGCGATTGGGGAGGATATCGCTGACAGTACCGCAATCGGGTGAATAGACAGGCGCAAGGGTGCGTGGATTTCTTCCTAGGTAATCACCCGTTTCTACATGGTCACCCATCTCAACAGCGACATGGCTCCATCCAACTCTTATTAGGTATGTCATCTATTTCTACCGCAGCTCTTATTTGATTGGTTGTTGTATTAGTGTACATTGAAGGATAACAGACTCTCTCAATTACTCGAATTCAATTATTAACCCGTAATTCTAACGTAACATACGCAGGTTAACAACCGATTAAAGAAATATTAATTCCCGGTTAAACATTTCTGTTAACTAAGCCGTGTCACAGCAAGGAATATCGGTAAATGAAAGTTGATCAGGAGAAAAACGAAAGAAAAATCAAAGCGAAGGTAAATCCTCACCCCGAAAATGATATATCAATCGGGACTGAGATACTCCTCTCCGGAAGGCTGGAGTATCCTTGGTCAGTTCGTTTAGGTGCTGGATCCACTGCTTATACTATTTCATTATGGGATAGTATTTTGTTTCTGCCAGCATCAACTGGCCTTCATTGCTTCTGCAATACTCCAGAAAGGATTTCACCGTACCTGTTGGCAATTCATTTGTAATAAGGATTATACGTCGGACCAGAGGGTAATTACCACTGGTACAGTTTTCTGGTGATGGGGAACTGCCTCTTATGGATAGTGCCTTGAGAGGTCCGATGGCTTCTATCGGTAGATAGGTAATGCTGTTAACATCCGCTTGTACCATCTCAACTGCATGGGTAACTGAATTAGTGATCCGAGCATTTCCTAACACAACAGTTGTAACTATATCAGCGAAGAAGCTATCATAATATGACCCTTCTTCCCATCTGACAACGTTGATCGGGTGATCATTCCCCCCGACGTCAGACCAATGGGTAGTATTCCCGGAATAGATCTCCCTTAACTCCTGCATTTCAAGTTCATTGACCGGATTATCGGGATGCACTACGATTGCAAGCCCTTCACGTGC
>CAZDMY010000326.1:0-3052 GCA_964506405.1 uncultured Dehalococcoidia bacterium
CTCCCTCTTTGACATACCTGGCGAGCGGGGTGCCCAACCCGCTCGCCAGGCACTTATATGTTTCAAATCTCAGTTGAGTACCTCGATTTATCAAACCCAGACGCTTGCGGTATACCTGCTCTTTATGGTTTTTCGAATCAAGGTCCGGAGTTCGATTAGTATCAAAGTGGAATATCGCCAAAATGTCGCCAATTATAGACTTTCGGGGGGCAAATAAGGTATAATCCGAATCTGAGCCGGAGTGGCGGAATGGTAGACGCGGCGGTCTCAAAAACCGTTGGGAGTTAATCCCGTGTCGGTTCGACTCCGACCTCCGGCACCAGTTGGAACGGTAATCCGACAATTCAGAAAAAGACCGTGTAGAAGTAGCCAGAAGTCAGAATCGAGGAGTCAGAATGGAGAAAGGGAAATAGGGAGAAGGGGAGAACTGACCACTGACAACCTCAGTGCCGGGTAGTGTAACGGCAGCACAACGGCCTTTGGAGCCGTCCGTCCGGGTTCGAATCCCGGCCCGGCAGCCAGATTCTATCATCGAGATTTATCACCAGTTATGATTCGTCGGACACAAATCATTCCACAAATCTGACGGCGTTTCATAAATAAAGCCACCCCGATATTTATCCGCTGCCGGATTTGATGAGCCATCAGGCAACAGCCCGTAAATAACTGCACCTGTGGTAGGCTCCAAATAGATCACCTTGCCTTCGGCATCGAATACGTAGAGCCAGGCATGATCGCACTCACTGAATATTTCGTCCTGTTTATCCTTATTGCCCACGACGATGACCGATTTGATATCTACGGTCAGCAGCATATTCCACAGATCCACCGCCATATCGTTGCAATCCGTTTGCCCCTGAATATAGGTGTGCGTCTTGTAATATGACGCGCCGATTTCCTCCAGCTTCGTACGCAGTTGGTAGTTTCTTCCCTCCCAGGTGGTGCTTTTAAATTTGGGATTATTCCAAACCTGATCCGGATTAATGGCCCGGTCCGGGGAAGGGGTTAACTGATTTTCAAGCCGGCTCACCTGGGCTTTCAGCCAGGAATTCTGACCTTCAAGAGAGATTATCTTATCCTGCATGGCCAGTATTTCCTCGACCGAAGCACCCTGGCACGCCATCTGCAGGTTTTCATACTGGTATTGCAGGGCTTCGGACAGGTTCTGGCAAGTCTGGTAATATGATGACAGGGTATTGTAATTTTTTATCCACAGGTCGACCTGACTTTCTGCATCTGTCAGTTCATCTTGAAGCGTACTACATTCCGACTTTTTTGCTTCCAGTTCCGATTGTAATTGTGCTTTATCCACATTCAGAGAGGCTACTATGAATTCGTAGTCGGCGATTTGATCATCCCGCTGATCGATATCGGATTCAAGCGCGTTTACCGTTCCCACCTGAATACCATAACCGATCCCGATACCAGCACCGAGCGCTATGATGGCTACTAAGAACAGCATTCCTGAAGGTATCCGTTTTCTCATTTTGCCCCCTGTCTGAAAAAACCCGAACTACCGAACGAGTCCCGAATTTTCCATTTACGCTCCACTATGGTTATTTTAACCCAACATCTGCCCGATAAACTGCGCCTGCCCCCTGAGAAAATCCTGCGCCGCTAATGCCCTTTTCCCCTCAAACTGTATGGTCAATAGCCCGAGAATCCCGTTCGATGTGCCAACCCCAACAGAGGCTACATCGTCGGATAGTTCGACAACCAGCCCCGGTTCTACAGGTTTGGACGCAGGTAAAGGCACTGCCTTCAGCACTTTCAGGATTTTACCGCGCCAGTAAGTATGGCACCCCGGCCAGGGATAGTATGCCCTTACACGACGATCCAATTCAACGGCTGAAAGCTGCCAGTCAAGCCGGCCGTCCTGCTTGCGAATAGTTTGTGTGTAACTTGCCCTTTCATTATTCTGACGTACTGGCACCAGTTTCTGCTCGATCCATTCAGGTAGTGTCCTTAACAGCAGGTCAGCGCCGACTGTTGAGAGCCTGTCTTGCAGCGACCCTGCGGTATCCTGAGGGTCGATAGTGACAGACTGCTGGGCCAGTATCGGGCCGCTATCGATCCCTTCATTCATAAGCATAATCGTTACGCCGGTCTCCTCATCACCTGCTAATATAGCGCTAGTCACGGGCGAAGGCCCACGGTATCTAGGCAGTAAAGAGGGATGAATGTTCAAACAGCCAAATTTCGGGATTTTCAGTACATCCGATGGCAAGATCAACCCAAAGGCGACCACTACCAGTAAATCGGGGGCATGATTTGCCAGTTGTTGAACTTCGTATTTATTACGCAGGGACTGTGGTTGAAATACCGGCAAAGATACATTTTGTGCAAATGCCTTCACTGGTGGGCATGCCATACCCCGGCTCCTCCCCGCAGGCCTGTCCGGTTGCGTATAAACCGCCGCTATCTCGTACTCAGACTGTACGAGACCAGAGAGGGTGGGAATACTGAATTCCGGGGTACCCATAAAGACGATTCGAGTCATTTCTATCATTCTACCTACTCGTCGGTTATTTTGCCATAATGAATTCTCTTCTTCATTGCATCCCGGTTACTGGCGCGTTATACTCAATATGCTCCCATGGAACTGAAAACCGTTATCGATAGAGCTTCCGATTACTTAACGAGCGAGGACCTCGATCTCCTGCAGCAGGCCCACCAGTTCGCCCTGAATGCAGGGAAAGAGGATCTCAATGCTTCCGTTGAAGCCGCCGATATCCTGATACATCTGCAAATGGGAGGCGAAGCGCTGGCTGCCGCTCTCCTGCAGGGACTTCCTGATGAAATAGAGATCCCGGTTAAGGGGGAACAAGCTTTCCCTGAGGCTATCAAGAGCCTGGTGGATAATGTCAATGAAGTCAACAATATCCCCTGGCTGATTTCCAATGAAATGCAGTCTGAAAGCATGCGCAAGATGTTCCTGGCGATGGCCGATGATATCCGGGTTATTATCATCAGCCTGGCAAACCGCCTTCAATTGATACGCAACCTGAAAGGAATAGAGGCTGAGAAAAAACAGGAAATCAGTGAAGAGACT
>CAZDMY010000327.1:0-3052 GCA_964506405.1 uncultured Dehalococcoidia bacterium
TGGATTCTGAATCGAGTTCAGAATGACATTTGTACTGATATGTCATCACGAGGAGCCCGCCGCGGCGGACGACGTGGTGATCTCCCTGTTCAACCGGAGATTGCCATCCGCCGCTTCGCGTGCTCGCAATGACAGGTACAACCCCCTCTCTCTAGCTCTCTCCCCAAGGGGCGAGAGGACTTTATATCTCCCATCACGGCGGGCGAGAAACTTCACTCCCCCTTTCTCATCTCATCCAGCAGCATGAAAATGGTGGGCAAATCCAGCGGCTTGCGCATCCAGGAGCGGTTTTCCCGCTCGGTGATCCGCTGGGCCAGGTGCCCCATCTCCTCCGGGTAGCCGGTCATGGCCAGCACCGGCACATCGGGCCGCAATTCGCGCAGGGCACAGTAGGTCTTCCACCCGTCCTGAATGCCGAGTTTGATATCCAGCAGCACCAGGTCGAAATTGCGGTGGCGCAACTCCTCCAGGGCCGTATCCTGATGATTGGCCACCACCACCCGATATCCCTTTTCGGTGAGCACATCGCTCATGCTGGCACAGAAATCCTTATCGTCATCGACGACCAGTACACTGGCGTTTTGGGCCAGGGCATCATCGATCACGCACAGCAGACGTTCCTGATCCAGTGGCTTCTCGAAACACCCGAACGCCCCCTCCTGCAAGGCCGTGGAAATCAGATCCACCTCGGGATGAGCCGTCACCAGGATCACCCGTAAGTCGGGATACCGGTCCTTCATATTCACGTAAGCTGTTACCCCATCCATCCCCGGCATTTTGATATCCATCAACACCAGGTCCGGTTTTTGCTGCTGCACCTTTTCTAAAGCTTCATTTCCGCTTCTGGCCAGGATCACCTCGTGCCCCTCCGCCTCGAAGATTTCAGCCACACTGCCCGCGAACTCGGGGTCGTCATCGACGATCAGTACTGTTGTTATGGCTCTCCTCCTTTTCGCTTGAAAGCGGTAAAATGACGGTCACGCTGGTTCCTTCTCCTACGGTCGAATCAAATTTTAACCCGCCGCCGTGCTTTTCGGCAACCTGGTTGGCAATCGCCAGACCGAATCCGGCCCCCGACGCCTTGGTGGAAAAGAGCGGCTTGACCACCTGATGAATATTCTCCGGCGGGATTCCCGGGCCGGTATCGGTAAACGCAAGCTCAACCCGGCCGTCGGATTGTTTGAGGGAGATAGTGATCTCTCCCTTCTTGTTCATCGCTTCGATGGCGTTACGGATAATATTGCCAAAGCACAGCAGCAGCAGCTCGCGGTCCGCCTGAACCACGGTCGGCTCCGGGGATAACTGCATTTGAACCTTGATGTCCGCAGGCAGCTCTTCCTGCTCCAGCGATTCCCTGACCACCGTACCAAGATCGAGGGAAACCCGGGCCGGTTCCTTCATCCGGGTGAGGTTGAGCAGGCTCTGGATCGTGGCCACGCTGCGGTCCACACTCGATTTGATCCGCTTGAGGTTATCCTGGACCTTTTCATCGGCATCCTGGAGCCGTCGCTTGAGCACAAAGACGGAATTGTCGATGGTGGCCAGCGGATTACGCAATTCATGGGAGATGGTCCCGGCCAGCTCTCCCAGCGTGGCCAGCCGCTCGTACCGCTGGCACATCTCCTGGGCGACGACGCGTTCGGTGGTCTCTATGAGCGAAAACACCAGGCCGATCACCGTACCCTGCGTATTTTTCACCGGTGTTACCGACCAGTCCCAATAAGTGACTCCCCGTTCCGGCTGTTCGGGGAACAGGAAGGGTTTGTCCGTGTACGATATCGTCTCGCCGGTATCGCGGGCCCGGGTAAAGACCGCCTGGTTCTCCTCGTGCGGGAAGAGCTCGAAATGGTTTTTCCCGATGAGTTCCTCCTTGCTGAATCCGGCGCTTTCGGCATAGGCGGTGTTGGCGGCGACGAAATTGAAATCACGATCCAGGTAAACAAGCTGTGCCGGGGTGTGCTCCATGATTGCTTCGAGTAAAGCGGTGCGGGTAATCAGGAGTTCCTGCAACTGCATCTCCCCAGTGACATTGCGGCTAAAGACGGAGACGCCTGTGCCGGTTGGGTACGCTGTTATCTGGAAGTGGTGGGTAGCACCATTCCAGTGAAATTCATTGTAGAATGATTTTGCTTCGCCGGTTTCCATCACCTGCCGGTAAGAACGCATCGCCCGCCGGGTCTGCTCGTTATCCGGAAAGATATCCAGGAGGTGCCTGCCCAGCGCATCGGTCTCAACAAAGCCGGTGAACGTCTCGCAGGCTTTGTTCCAGAAAGTTAACCTTAACTCCGAATCCAGGGCGAAGAAGATATCGGTGATGCTGTCGGCCAGTTCCTTGTATCGGGTTTGGCTTGCTGTGATCGTCTCTTTCAAATCGAGCAGTTCGGTGATTTCCTCAGCGGAGACATTGATGCCCAGGATGTTACCGGCCGGGTCTTTGATCGGCACCCAGTGTTCCACCCAATACCGTTGCCTATCCGGTTCGGAAGGCGTAACGCCGCTGATTTCCACATCGTAAACGGGTTCCTCCGTAAGGAATATCCGCTCGGCCAGCTCCTCGGCTTTGGCGGCAAGATCCGGTACCACTTCCCGGATGGTTTTCCCGATATGATCTTCAGCCGATATGCCATTTATGGCGGCAAAAGCTTCGTTGACCCGGGTAAATCGCAGTTGGCGGTCGAGGGTACACAGTCCCACGCCGGTAGCTTGATAAATTGCCTCGATCTCAGCCAGTTCCCGGCTTACCGTTTCCCGGCTGGCCTCCAGTGCCTCGTGGTACTGCCTTAAGTCGGAGATGTCCATGAGCGCGATGCGCAAGCGCCCGCCGTCGATACACTGGCTGTGAAGCCGGGCGTAGAAGGGGGTGCTATCCTCTCTTGCCATCCAGAGCTCGCAGGTTTGCGATTCCTCCGACCCCTGCACCGCCTTGCGGTGGAGATAGAAGTGGTCCGTTTCCCAGGGCGAGATGAATTCGGTAAAGCGCCTGCGTTTCATCTTCTGACGGGGCAGGTTTAACATGGTCGAACCGGTGAGGTTGGCTTCCAGGATGATGTTA
>CAZDMY010000328.1:0-3043 GCA_964506405.1 uncultured Dehalococcoidia bacterium
ACCGTACCAAGCAGGCCACGGCGGTGCTCGACGCCCTGGAACTGCTCGACGGCGAACGGCTCGATCCCTACCAATCGAAATACGCCAATTACATCCTTGGTTTGCTCAAGAAGAAAGGCCACGGCCAGGTGGTCAACCGTTCTGAGTTGATCCAGGATGACAAGGGCGTGGAATACATGAACAAGGACCGGCATCGACTGGAGCCCGAATGGGTTGCGGTCGTCCTGGCGGCCCTGGTCTACTCGGGTGATCTGGTCCTGGCCATTCCAGGCAAGAAATTCGACGCAACCGGCCTGACGCAGCTGGCAGGAACCGGTGTGGATGAACTAACGAAGTTTAAGCATATCGAGCAGCCCAAGGACTGGAACCTGCCGGCGCTCAAAGCCCTGTTTGAACTACTCGGTCTCACCCCCGGCATGGCCCAGCTGGTTACCCAGGGCAAGGTAGAACCGGTGCAGCAGCTCCAGAAAGCCATCACCGAGTCAGTGGAAAAACTGGTTGTCATGCAACAGAGCCTGCAAAGCGGTCTGCTCTTCTGGGGCCGGAATCTTTTTGAACCACGAATGAATACGAATAGACACCAATCAGAATTAATTCATTCGCGTTCATTAGCATCCATTCGTGATTCTCTTGAAAAAACCAAGAGCTTCCTGGAATCGCTCCATGCCTACAACTCGACCGGAAAGCTCAAAAACTTCCGCTATGACGCCCAGGAGGTGACCGCCCATCAGGACGGACTCAACTCCCTGGCCGAGATCGCATCTCTCCAGGAACTGGTCGCTGATCTTGGTTCAATCGCCTCGTTCCTTTCAACCGCGGAGGCGGTTCTGCCGGCTGACCACGAGTGGGTAGAAAAAATGAAGCATATACGGGAAGAAATGCTCGCCCAGCTTGGGGACCCGGACATGCGCGAGGCAGCCACCTTCCGTCAGCAAACCCAGAGGAAACTGGCCGACCTCAAGAAGGTCTATGTGCAGACCTATCTGGAGATGCACACCAAGGCACGGTTGGGTGTGAACGAGGACAAGCGCAAGACCGGACTCCTGGGCGACGAGCGGCTCAAGGTGCTGCAGAAGCTCTCCACCATCGACTTGATGCCCCGCCAGCACCTGACTGACTTTCAAAACCGCCTGGCCGGATTAAATAGCTGCTTTGCCCTCACTGAGCAGGAGCTTGATGTCTCACCGGTATGCCCGCATTGCAATTACAAGCCGGGGGCGGAGCCGCCCAGCGTATCTGCCGGAGCAATGCTGGATAGTTTGGACGATGAACTGGATAAACTGGTGGCCAACTGGACTCAGACGCTGCTCACCAACCTGGAGGATCCGACAACAAAGGGCGACCTGGACCTTCTCAAACCTGAATCCAAGGAGCTGGTAAATAGTTTTATTGAGAAACGGACGTTACCTGATGATCTCGATCCAGACTTTATTCAGGCCTTGAGCGAAGTGCTTTCCGGCCTTCAAAAGGTACCGGTCAAAACCGCAGACTTGCGCGCGGCGCTGCTCTCCGGCGGTTCACCGGCAACCCCGGCTGAGATGAAAAAACGATTCGAAGACTATATAAATGAGCTCACCAGGGGCAAGGAACCCGGCAAGGTACGTATCGTATTGGAATAGGAATCACGAATGAACGCCAATAAACGCCAATTGATAAAGCTGATTCGTAAGGGCGAAGGTATTGATCTTGAATTCAAGACCTGCCGCAACCAGCTCAATCGGGATGTTTATGTTACAGTTTGCGCCTTTTTGAACCGGCATGGCGGTACGATTTTATTGGGAGTCACGGACTCCGGGGATATTCAAGGCATTGAACAGGGTGCCGTTTCACAAATAAAGAAGGACTTTGTTACCACCATCAACAACCCTCAGAAAATAAATCCTCCTGCATATATGGCAATTGATGAAGTGGCGGTAGAGGGAAAACCCGTGCTTCGCATCTACGTTCCCGAAAGTTCCCAGGTTCACAGGTGCAACGGACGCATATATGACCGCAATGAAGACGGCGATTTCGACATTACAGATCATACCATGGAGGTTGCCGCTCTATATCAACGCAAGCAGGCCATTTATTCAGAGAACAAGATTTTCCCATATGCCGGACTGGGTGAACTGGAGCTTGAACTCCTGGCAATGTGCCGCAAGATTGCTGTGTTGCGCCGAGAGGACCATCCCTGGCGGAACATGGACGACATGGAGTTACTCAAGAGCGCTCAGCTCTACCAGACTGATCCGGAAACCGGCAAGAGCGGTGTGACTCTCGCCGGTCTGCTGCTTTTGGGCAAACGCTCCCCGTTGCTTACAGCGGTGCCGCACCACCGCACCGATCTGATCCTGCGGAAGGTCAACCTGGACCGCTATGACGATAGGGATTTTGTGGATGTCAATCTGGTGAAGAGCTACGATCGCATTATGGCATTTGTAGCCAAGCACCTGCCCGACCCTTTTTATCTGGAGGGCACGACCAGCATCAGCATCCGAGACGCAATCTTCCGCGAGGTTGCTTCCAACATTCTGATCCACAGGGAGTACACCAATGCATTTCCGGCCAAATTGATAATCGCGCGGGGACAGGTCCGTACTGAGAACAGCAACCGTCCCCACGGATTCGGAGCACTTAATCCGAAAACTTTCACACCGTTTCCCAAAAACCCCGTCATCGCGGCTTTCTTCCGCCAGATCGGCAGAGCAGATGAACTGGGCTCCGGAATGCGTAAGATGATGCGGTATGGAAGGGCGTATGGCGGAGCCGATCCCCAGATGATCGAAGGGGATGTATTTAGAATCATCGTAAAGGTGCCGGAGTTCAGCACAACAGGTGAAGAATCAGCCGCCCCCGAAGTTAAGCCCCAAGTTACACCCCATGTTGCACCCCAAGTTACACCCCAAGTCGAACGTTTGCTTCGGGTCATCAGGGGTGAAGTAGGTCGCGATGCTCTTCAGCGGGCGATTGGTCTTAAAGCCCGGAAGAATTTCAGGCAGGTATATCTGGCTCCAGCCATTGATGCCGGACTAATCGAAATGACAATCCCGGATAAACCTCG
>CAZDMY010000329.1:0-3043 GCA_964506405.1 uncultured Dehalococcoidia bacterium
GGAAATGCGAATGATTATGTCAAGCTCGCGCGACGGATTAACCGGAATGGCAACATTAAACTCGTCAATATCCAGCATGAATTCGGCATCTTCGGAGGTGAGTGGGGTGACTATCTGGTCCCTTTCTGCCAGACATTGACCAAGCCCTCCGTGATCAACTTTCATACCGTTCTACCGAAGCCGAATGCCCAACTCAAACGAGTTGTCCGCTCCCTGGCCGATAGTATCAGAGGCATTACCGTGATGACCGATATGTCCAGGCAGATTCTCATCCAGGATTACGCTATACCGGGCAGCCGGATAACCATTGTTCCGCATGGAATTCACTCAAGGCCGTTCACATCCAGCAGACAAGCCAGGATGAGCCTGGGCTTTTCCGATCGCGTGGTCCTCTCGACGTTTGGCCTGCTCAACCGGGGAAAAGGACTTGAATACGTCATAGAAGCACTGCCGGAGGTTATTAAGCGTTTCCCCAATTTTGTCTACATCTATTTCGGCGCCACACATCCGACTGTACTGGACGGGGAAGGGGAAACATACCGAAATGAGATTATCGACCGTATCTTCCAACTGGGCTTGTTCGATCATGTCCGTCTTTATAACAAGTTTTTCCCCTTGAGCGAATTGCTGCATTTCCTCAAAGCAACGGATATCTACATCTCAACGGGGCTGGACCCCAACCAGGCGGTCTCCGGCACGCTCTCGTATGCACTCGGTACAGGCCGCCCGGTGATCTCAACTGCCTTTTCCAATGCCCGCGAACTGGTAACGGATGATGTGGGAATCCTGGTGGATTTTGAGAATCCGAAAGCTTACACCGAGGCAATCATTCGTTTGCTCGAAGATGCGCAGCTTCGGGAACAGATGGGCAAGAACGCCTATTTCAAAACGCGGCGCATGATCTGGGCCAATGTGGCGGTACAATACGCCAAGGTTTTCTCCCAGCACGCCCGCAGCCTGGCTCGAATCAGTGAAAAGAAAAGCCTGCCGAATATCAAACTGGACCACCTCGTCCATTTAACGGATAGCTTCGGGATCGCACAGTTCGCACGACTTACCCGCCCCGATTACCGATATGGTTACACTCTGGACGACAACGCACGTGCACTCCTGGCAGCATCCATCTATTACGGTAAGCTGGGGGCCTCATCTCGAAGTGCAACAATCGCTGCTAATAAACGCACGCTGTTGAAGCTGATAAACATCTATTTGAATTTTGTTCGGTCGTGCTATCAGGAAAATGGCAGCTTTATCAATTATATGAAAAAGGATCGAACCCCGGATGAAGCGAAAAACACACAATCGAACCTGGAGGATGCCAATGGCCGGGCGCTCCTGGCGCTGGCTGCAACGGTTACCACCCGCTCGCTCCCCAAGACCATCCGCCGGCAGGCATTAGAATTACTTCAAAGCCGTATCGAAGACGGGGTGCAGTTTGAATCGCCGCGTTCCATTGCTCTATGGATAAAAGCCCTGGCGACATTACAGGAGAATAAAGTCGATGCAGGTATTGAAGTCGGGGAAATACTGCTCGAACAATGTGACCGGCTGGTTCAACTCTACGATCAAATCAGTTCGCCCGACTGGCAGTGGTTTGAAAGCTACCTTACCTACTCCAACGCCGTCCTTTGCGAGGCAATGCTCATGGGGTTTGAAGCTACCCGAAAAGAGGATTACTACCGCGCAGGTAAGGCATCACTTGATTTTCTGATAAAGGAGAGTTACGTCGACGGCGTTTACATGCCTGTAGGCGAGGATGGCTGGTACCAAAGGGAAGGCAAACGCATTCAATATGACCAGCAGCCTGAGGAAGCCAATTCCATGGTTCTGGCGCTCAACCGCTGTTACGAAGTGACGCGAGACCCCAGATACCAGGACCTGATGCGCCGGGCCTTCTTCTGGTTTTTAGGGGATAACAGCTTGAATCAGGTCGTCTATGACCGGCATACCGGTGGCTGTTACGATGGCGTAGGTAAGCAGTCGATCAACCTCAATCAGGGGGCGGAATCGACCATTTCTTACCTGCTCGCCCGGCTGGCTTTTGAAGGAAGCCGAGTGACGTTGTGAATAAGGGGGTTGCGATCAATCCGATCCACGCTGCACTGATCGTAGCTCACCCGGATGATGAAACTATATGGTCTGGTGGCACTGTATTGATGAATCCGCAGTGGCAGTGGAGTATCATATGCCTGTGCCGGGGTAATGACGCGGATCGTGCTGTAAAATTTCATCGAGTCCTGCAGGAATACGGAGCCACCGGATTAATGGGAAATCTCGATGACGGACCGGAGCAATCGCCAATTCCAATAGAACTGACACAACAAACAATTCTGTCGCTTCTGGGAGGATGCAGTTTCGATATAATACTCACTCACAGCCCGTACGGCGAGTACACACGGCATCGACGGCACGAAGAGACAGGGAGAGCGGTGGCGTCATTATGGAGGGCGGCAAGTCTTAAGGCTGATCAGTTGTGGATGTTTGCTTATCAGGATAGCGGACGTGGCGGGATCACCGACCCTCCCTGCCCCATTCAAAACGCCTCACGGATAACTACTTTAGCTGCAAGTATCTGGAATTCCAAATACTCCATCATTACCCAAATTTACGGTTTCGATACGGATAGTTATGAAGCAAAAATCGTTCAGAACCGGGAGGCATTCTGGCAATTCGGTTCGCCGGATGAACTCGACACGTGGCTTAGAACATCAGGGAGTAACCTATGAAAGTTCTGGTTCTATATGATTACCCGCCCGCTCCGGGCGGACTGGCGACTCAGGGAGACTTGCTGTTTAAGGGTCTTAAAGAACTGGGGATTGATACTTTCGCCGTGAATTTCGAATCGGCCCAGGAAAAGGAATGGTACTATCGGTGGTTCGAACCTGATGTGGTGGTGGGCGTGGGCTACTGGGGCCATGTGCCTCACCTGGTTCTACACCCACAACGATACGGTATCACCGCTGTGCCCTGGTTGGTGGCAGATGGATATCTGGCTAATTATCAGGAGATACTGGAGGCCCTTCCACTAGTATTGACAACATCC
>CAZDMY010000330.1:0-3041 GCA_964506405.1 uncultured Dehalococcoidia bacterium
GGCAATTCGTGTGGTTTCTCCAGACAGGCAATCTTTACCTTACCCGCGCCAAAGCGCACAGCGGTACGTGCCACGTCCATCGCTACATTACCTGAACCAATAACAATGACGTTAGCTCCCTTTTCGATAAGGGATTCGCCATTCCGTGCCGCCCGAAGGAACGGCAGCGCCATCAGGACGTCCTGATGATCGTTGTTTGTAATGGGCAGGCCTCGCGAATCCGAAAGGCCCATCATCAACATAACTGCTTCGAACCCCTGTTTTTCCAGGTCATCGATGGTCAAATTGGTTCCCAGGTCCATTCCAGGCTTAAACTCGACCCCCATGGCCCCGATCGCATCGACATCTTTACGTATTATGTCAACAGGCAAACGATATGACGGGACACCCCAACGTACCGCTCCTCCAATATCTTCTGTACGTTCAAATACGGTAACGCTGTGACCGGCCAGCGCTAAGTCGTGAGCAGCCGTAAGCCCCCCCGGACCAGACCCTACGATGGCGACCTTTTTCCCGGTAGAGGGTGCCGTTTCCTTCGGGGCATATGGATTCGGGGCATTCTCCATAACGAATCGCTTCAGGCCTCGAATAGAGATGGCATCGTCAATTTTCAGTCTTCGGCATTCTTCCTCGCAGGGATGTGCACAAATTGTGCCACATATCGAAGATAGCGGATTATCACGTCTAATCAAAGCTGCTGCCTCATCCAGCCTTCCCTGGGCCACAAGAGCTATATACCCTCTGGCATCCTGATGGAGCGGGCATCGATGCTGGCAGGGAGGCATCACCTGCGGCTCGGCGGCAGCCTGTGTTTCGACTTGGTTCGTCATTTTCTAGTCTCCTCTCTAGTTACAGTCCAGCGGCGGCCAGTATGTCGGGCACGACTCCTTCGCGCCCGATGGCCATTATATGTACTCCATCGCAAACTTTTTCGTCTTTAAGTTGCTTTATCATTCTGCCGGCGATCTCAACGCCCTTCTGAACCGCTTTACCCTTCTCCGCAGACTTTAACTCCTCGATCAAAGTATCGGGCACGAAGATACCCGGCACATTGGCGTTCATATAACGGGCCATACCGGCACCAGTAAGAAGAACGATACCGGCGAGGATTTTGACATTGGAATCAACCTTTCTGGCATATTCCATGAACTTCTTAAAATTCTCGATATCGTAAATGGCCTGAGTCTGGACAAAATCGATCCCGGCCTTTACCTTCTTCTCATATTTCATAAGTTGCGGTTCGATCGGGTCCGCTTCGGGGGTAACAATCGCGCCACAGCAGAATTTCACCGGCGCATTGAGTTCGTTCCCTCCGAGGTCTTTGCCTTCTTCCATAAGGTGAACCGCCTGAACCAATTGGACTGAGTCAAGGTCGAATACAGGCTTGGCATCCAGATGGTCACCAACACTGATATAATCGCCAGTCAGGCACAAAACGTTGTCGATTCCCAGCACATTAGCCGCCAGCAGGTCTGATTCCAGACCCATACGGTTACGATCCCGGCATGTCATCTGGAGAATCGGCTCACCGCCCTTTTGTTTGATGAGCGTACACGTACCCAATGAGGAGATTCGCATCACCGAACTTTGATTGTCCGTGGAATTGATGCCGTCGACCTTATCCTTTAATAAGTCAATATGATGCAGTGTTTCCTCGATGTTCGTCCCTTTTGGAGGACCAACCTCAGCAGTTACAACGAACTTTCCTGAATCAAGCGCTTCTTTGAACTTAGCCATGGTGCTCCTCCATCTGGGCATGCTGATAAGCCGGATTCACCTGGGTGATCGGGTTTACGTGGAGTCCATACCGCTTCGGTGGGAAGATTTGACGAATGTTATCCAGCTTACCCTGTTTTTCCAGGCGGTTATAGATCAGGGTCCAGGCGCAATCCTTATCGGGACTAACCTCGCATTTACCTTTATTGGTTCCACCGCAGGGGCCGTTCACCAGACCCTTGGCACAAATGGCAATCGGACAGATACCGCCTGTTTCACCAAGGATGCAATTACCACACATCATACAGCGTTCCAGCCATACACCTTCGGCCTCATTTGTGCCGATAAACCGGGTATTTACTCCAGGGTAGACAGGGATTTCTTCAATGAGATCCGAGAGAAGTTGAATTCCGACGCCGCACGCCATCGAGATCACCGCATCGCATTCACGAGCCTGATCGAGGATGGGTTCCATGTATTCCCGGTCGCACTGGCGTGTGACGGTTGCTTCTATCACTTCGATGTCTGCACCTTCCAGCTTTCGGGAAAGCCGCAATTGTGAAGCCAGAAGCTCCACTTCTTTCTCCCCTCCGGCCATGCACACTGCTACGCAAGTGCCGCAGCCTGCCACCATAATCTTTTTGTGGTCCTTCACCATTTCCTTAATTTCGGCGAAGGGTTTACGTTCCGCTACAATCATACCAGTATCTCCTTCTTTACCGGATTGGGTCCGAGCCTTCGGGCTATTTCCGTCATTTCGTTCGCCGCTTGAGCAAAAAGCGGTGCATCCGAAGCACCTATGTTAAACATTTTCAGCCGCTCTGGCTCAATGCCCACTTCCTCGAGCATCTTTCTAACGTATTTGACGGTTCGTTTAGCTTTCAGATTTCCTTCCAGGAAATGACAATCGCCTTCCTCTCACCCACCAACCATCACCGCGTCTGCCCCATCCTCGAATGCCTTCATAAGGATGATGGGCTCAACTTTACCGGTGCACATTAGCTTCACTACACGAATATTCGGGGCATATTCCAGCCGCATCGAACCGGCCAGATCCGCCGCCGAATAAGTACAGTAATGACAGCAGAAGGCTATGACCTTTGGTTCATATGTATCCGTCATCTGCACTCTCCTTCTTTGAGCTGATCAAACACAAAGCACGGCACTCTTGGCCATGACTTGAGCATCCTTGTAATGTTGCAGCGTGATGGCCTTGCGCGGGCAGACGCTGGCGCAAATTCCACAGCCCTGGCATGCGGCCGGCTCGATCACCACCGCATTCCGATCTCCGAACTTGGGCACCGCGAACGGACACGCGCGTACAC